>CAYTDS010000082.1:0-9053 GCA_964436555.1 uncultured Flavobacteriaceae bacterium
ATTATTGCAAATCCGGAATATGCCGAGTATCTAAGACGTTTTGGGGAAATTGGCTGCAAGGCAATTTCCAATGCCAAGGATTATGAATTATATGAAGCGGTGCGGCACCTCTCCATTATAAAAGAGTCTAACGAAGCAGCTGATTTTGATATTGATAAAGCTGAAAAAGAGATTGAACGATTACAACAAACTATGGGTGAACCCAGTGAAATGGCGTTGATTCGAAACCTGCATTGGTGGACTGTTGAGTACGGCCTTGTTGGGTCCCCGGAAAATCCTCAACTCTATGGTGCAGGCTTATTATCTTCCATTGGAGAAAGTGCTTGGTGCATGACTGACAATGTAAAAAAAATACCCTATTCTCTTGAGACTGCTCATACCTCTTTTGATATTACAAAACCACAACCTCAACTTTTTGTCACACCAGATTTTGCCTATTTAAGTGAGGTTTTAGAGGAATTTGCCAATACTATGGCACTACGAACAGGAGGTTTAAGTGGCCTCTATAAATTAATTAATTCCAAAGAACTGGGTACTGTAGAATTAAGCACAGGATTACAAATCTCAGGAAATTTTCACCAAGTTATTGCCTTTGAAAATAAGCCGGTTTATCTGCAAACGGCAGGACCTACTGCTCTTGCCTACCGTGAAAAAGAATTGGTAGGTCACAGCACACAATATTACCTAAATGGCTTTGGTTCTCCCGTCGGAAAATTAAAAGGGATAAATTTGGCTATTGAAGATATGAGTCCCAGGGATTTAAAAGCGTATAACATTTTTGAAGGGGAAATAGTTTTCCTTGAGTTCGAAGGCGATATAAAAGTAACCGGAAAAATTATTACTGGTACCAGAAATTTAAGGGGCGAAATAATTTTAATCACTTTTGCGCATTGCAAAGTAACTCATGGCGATAAAACCCTTTTTCACTCCGAAACAGCAATGTACCATATGGCAATAGGGGAAAAGATTGTTTCTTGTTTTAATGGCCCGGCAGATTTAAATAGTTTCGATTTGCTTAAGCACACGGTTACTAATACTGCCATTGAGGTAAATAAGTCAAAAACAAGAACGCAGTTAGAACAATTATATCAGCAAATCAGGGATTTTAGGGAGGGTAAGAACACCACAATTTCCAGAAACAAAGTATTTCAGGAGATGAAATCCAATTACCCTAAAGATTGGCTGCTATCTGTTGAATTATATGAACTAGCAATTGCAAATGGCGATAGTAATTTTGCAAACAAGATTAAAACTCATTTGGAGCGTGTAAAACAGCAGAGACCAGAAGTTGGGAAATTAATTGATGATGGTCTTTCCCTAGTCCAACGAAATTTGGTCTGTTAGTTTTAACTCATCCAAGCTGTTTATAGGCATTTCTCTGTAAACCAAATTCCAACCCAAAGTGTTTGTAAGGATGTAAAACTTAGATAGCTCACTGAGTAGTCGATTCTGAGCATTTGATTTTAAGGAAGAAAGCTCAATTTTTTTCATAAGGGATACATTAACGTTCTTTTTAATCTTATTGTAATCTGAGGCGTTGAATTGATTGAGAAAGTCTGCTGTTACGTCGTAATACTCAAAATCGGGATTTATTTTTATTTCCGGTTCTGGAATAGTTAAAATTCGAAGCGTTTTATGTTCTTCATCAACATCAAAAGTAATCTTACTAAGATCATAAGCCACGGTGACTTCAGCATTTACCACAACCAAAGCTTTCTTATCCGCAGTTAATAGCGGACCAAATAGTTGCTGCGAATCTTTGTAGCTGTATACTTCAGCAAAATGGCCCTCCGTAACAATTAGCTTGGAAACATTTGCAATTTCCTGCTGAATTAGCATCGAATTTTCCTTTAAAATAGACTTTTCTTTTCGTTCATTGCTACACGAACGAAAGACAAAAACCGCCGCCAAGGCAATAACTGCTCCTGTTATTACTTTTCTCATCCCAAACTAAAATTTTAAATTAAACACTTGCCTAAATTGGCTTGGAAACCTATCCTGTCCATTTAATCTTTAGCATCAAAACTCATAAATGGATACTGCTCTTTAAGATACGAAATTTTTTGCCCTATGGTCTTTAAAAAATCCTGATGCTGCCGAGATTGCGGATTAAATGCTCTATGATTTAGATCCCGATGAATACTTGTAATCTGCTCCATAACCGGGTAACAATTTTCGGATATCCAAGTTGATCTGAACTTTTCCCAAATGTAATCCACTGCGAAAGCAGTGGGATGCACCATATCTGTACCATAGAATCGATAGTCACGAAGCTCATCCATCATGATTTCATAACTTTCGAAGTATGAAACAAATGGTACGAAGCGAGAAGCATGACTAATTTCCTGTACGGCTGCAATTAAATGCGCCTTACTTCTTTGATTTTCTACAAAACCATCCTTTAAATGGCGAACAGGCGAAATAGTAAAAATAAATTGGACCGATGGGTTGATGATTTGTATAGCATCCAATATTGATGTTAAACTTTGAACAATTTGGTCAACCTTCAATACTTCTTTTGAAAATTCGGTTTGAGGCAATTTATGACAATTGGACACAATTCTATTGGTCTTTACATTTCTATAAACCCAAGCAGTTCCTAAAGTAATACAAACATGTGTTGCCTTTTTTATATTTTCATGTGTGTCCAGTAAACGGTTGTTTAACTTCTGTAGTAATTTTTCTTTAGAAATAGTACTCAAATCGGAGTGCACATCAAAACAATGCCATAGTTCATTGAAGAAAAAAACATCATTCTCCGCGTAAATTTCATTTTGGGTAGCTTTTAAAATAAGCGTCTCTATCGCTATTGGATGAAATAAAATTCCGAATGGATTTACGCTCGTTTGAAACTTGAAATAGTTGAGTTTATCTCCGATATGCTCTGCAAAACATGACCCTAATACTACTAATTGACTATTGTAATCAATGTGATTTTTAGCCCTTTGTAATGGAACCGGTGTTAGAAGTTTCATGTTATTTTTTTTAGACCTACAAGGTTTTGAAAACCTTGCAGGTTTATAAAGCTAAATATGCTTTTGCTTTTTCCAATGCCACTGCAATTCCAGTTGGATTTTTACCTCCTGCTGTAGCGAAAAATGGTTGTCCACCGCCGCCACCTTCAATGTATTTACCTAATTCACGAACAATGGTTCCTGCATTTAAATTTTTCGAAACCACTAATTCTTTAGAAATATAGCAAGATAACAGTGCTTTTCCATCCTGTTCTACGCCAAAAACCAGAAATAAATTCTTTTGGTTAGCACCCATTTCAAAGGACAAATCCTTAACACCGGCAGGATCCAAATCCAGCTGTTTGGCTAAAAACTGAATGCCATTTACTTCCTGAAGTTCATTCAGCAAATCCCCCTTTATATTCTTCGCTTTGTCTTTCAGTAATTCAGTGAGCTGTTTTTTTAAATTGGTATTTTCTTCTTGAAGTGTTGTGATAGCTTTTATAGGATCTTGCGTATTGTGTAATAAATCCTTTATTTCATACAACAGCCGGTTATTTTCAAAATAAAAATCCTTAACAGCATCAGACGTAATTGCTTCAATTCTTCTAATGCCAGATGCAACAGCTCCTTCAGTCCTAATTTTGAAGTGCCAAATATCAGCAGTATTTTTTACATGGGTACCTCCACAAAGCTCCAATGACTGTCCAAAACGTATTGTTCGGACCGAATCGCCATATTTTTCTCCAAATAAAGCCATAGCCCCATCTTTCAAGGCTTCCTCTAACTGAACATTTCTATTTTCCTGTAAAGAAAGCTGATCTTCAATACGGGCATTAACAAAATTCTCCACCGCCCGAAGCTCATCGACTGATAATTTTGCAAAATGTGAAAAATCGAATCGTAAATATTTGGAATGAACGGCTGACCCCTTTTGTTCCACATGACTTCCGAGTACTGTCCGCAATGCCTGGTGTAGCAAATGGGTTGCAGTATGATTACTTTCAGTACGTTGGCGTTGTCGCCTATCGACTACCGCTTTAAAAGTATTTGAAGTATTATCAGGCAGATTTTTTGAAAAATGAATTATCTCATTATTCTCCCGCTTGGTGTCTTCAATATAAATCACATCTCCATTAGTTGCTTCCAAATAACCTTTATCACCTACTTGGCCACCCCCTTCAGGGTAAAATGGAGTAGGGTGAAAAACCAATTGATATTGTTCTCCTTCCTTGATTGATGTAGTTTTTCTATATTTTATCAATTTTACATCCGTCTCCAAAAAATCATACCCAACAAATTCCTGTTCCAGATTGGAGTGTAAGATAACCCAGTCTTCCTTAGAAATCTCAGAAGCTGTCCTTGATCTTTCCTTTTGTTCTGTCAATGCCACTTCAAAACCCTTTTCGTCCAGATTAAAACCCCGCTCATTTAAAATCAATGCAGTTAAATCGATAGGGAAACCAAAAGTGTCATACAACTCAAAAGCTTTTCTCCCATCCACTGTAGTCCCCTTAATTTTTGCCAACATATTGTCCAACAAAACAAGACCTTGATCCAAAGTTCTCAAGAAAGAGTGTTCCTCTTCTTTAATTACATTTTCGATGAGTTGCTGCTGTTTTTTTAACTCCGGAAAAGCCTTCCCCATAGTATCAGTAAGTACTTTTACCAAGCGAAACATAAAAGGTTCTTTAGTATTTAAAAAAGTGAAACCATAACGAATTGCTCTGCGAAGAATTCTGCGAATAACATAACCCGCACCGGTATTACTAGGCAGTTGTCCATCTGCAATAGAAAATGCTACAGCACGGATATGATCTGCAATAACCCGTATGGCGATGTTAATTTTTTCATCTTCCCCATATCTTGTACTGGTAATGGTTTCAATCTCCCGAATAATTGGAATAAAAATATCCGTATCATAATTAGATTGTACTCCCTGGAGAACCATACAAAGCCTTTCAAAGCCCATTCCCGTATCCACATGATTAGCGGGCAGCGGTTCTAATTGCCCATTAGCTTTTCTATTATATTGCATGAATACCAAGTTCCAAATCTCAACAACCTGTGGATGATCGTGATTTACCAAAGTGGCGCCGGCTATTTTTGCTCGTTCCTCATCCGTGCGTATGTCCACGTGAATTTCAGAACACGGTCCGCATGGTCCCTGATCGCCCATTTCCCAAAAATTATCTTTTTTGTTTCCAAATAGAATTCTATTTTCAGGTACAATCTTTTTCCAAAGGTTTAAAGCTTCTGTATCTTGTGCAAGCTTATCTGCATCATTACTTCCTTCAAAAACCGTAATATATAATCTGTCTTCATCTATCTTAAAAACAGCAGTGAGTAACTCCCAAGCCCAAAGAATAGCTTCTTCCTTAAAATAGTCACCAAAACTCCAATTACCGAGCATTTCAAACATGGTATGGTGATAAGTATCTTTTCCAACCTCTTCCAAATCATTATGCTTTCCGCTTACCCGAAGACATTTCTGGGTATCTGCAATTCTGTTGCTTAACGGTTTGCCTATTCCCAAAAAAAACTGCTTAAACTGATTCATCCCTGCATTAGTGAACATCAGTGTAGGATCGTCCTTGATAACCATAGGCGCAGAAGATACAATCAGGTGCTGTTTTTCCTTAAAAAAATCTAAAAATTGAGCTCTAACTTCTTGGGATTTCATGTAAATTGGTAAGCTTTTTATAAATTTAACAGTTTCAACAAAACAATTTTTATATTTGCTTGTTTTGATAAAACGAAAGCACAAAAATAGGATAAAATCCATTTATGTCGAATGTAAAATATTTTTACGATCCTGACACACTCTCGTACCGAAAGATAGAGCCCAAGAAATCAAAAAGGTATAGAAATATCTTCTTATTCGTTCTGGGTTCTTGCCTGTTTGGGTTTTTGGGATTGGTATTTTTATTGAATACCAATTTAATAAATACTCCCAAAGAACTTTCTCTGCAACGCGAACTGAAAAATTATGAACTTCAGTTTGAATTATTAGATAAAAAATTAGATCAAATTGAGCAGGTGCTTACTAGTATTGAGCATCGGGACAATAGTATATACCGGGTGTATTTTGAGGCCAATCCCATTCCCGAAGAACAAAGAAGGGCAGGATTTGGAGGAGTAAACCGGTACAAATCCCTACAGGGTTTCAACAATTCTGAAATGATAATTGCCACAACCAAACGTTTGGATATTATCCAAAAGCAAATGGTTATTCAATCCAAATCTTTGGATGAAATTACTAAATTGGCAGAAGAAAAGGAAAAATTATTGGCTGCTATTCCTGCTATACAACCCATAAATAACGAAGATTTGGTCCGCATGGCATCTGGGTACGGCTGGCGTGCAGATCCCTTTACCAAAGCAAGAAAAATGCATTGGGGAATGGACTTTACCGCTCCTCAGGGCACCCCCATTTATGCCGCCGGAGATGGCAAAGTAACCCGAGCAGATAATAATTCTGAAGGATATGGTAAACATATCCGTATAGATCATGGTTATGGATATCTTAGTCTTTATGCACATCTCAGTCAATATAATGTTCGGGAAGGGCAGAAAGTACAAAGAGGTGATCTAATAGGATTTGTTGGGAGTACGGGTCGTTCAGAAGCACCACATTTACATTATGAAGTGTGGAAAGATGAGGAGCGTATTAATCCCATTAACTTCTATTATGGAAGTTTAACGGCTGAGGAGTTTGAAAATATGTTGAAATTCGCCACTCAAGAAAACCAATCCTTGGATTAATGCATATAGAACTGGCAGAAAAGCGATATTATGGTATTGGCGAAGTAGCCACAGCTTTTGGCGTTAATACTTCTTTAATTCGTTTTTGGGAAAAAGAATTTGATGTGCTAAAACCTAAAAAGAATGCAAAAGGCAACCGGAAGTTTACTCCCCAAGACATCAAAAACCTTCAACTAATTTACCACTTAGTAAAAGAACGTGGATTTACATTGGAAGGTGCCAAAACGCATTTAAAGGAAGAAAAGCAAAAAACACTATCTACTTTTGAGGTTATCCAAAAGTTAGAACGGGTAAAAGCAGAGCTTATCAAAATAAAAAACCAACTTTAAAAAATAAGTTATGAAAAAATGGCTAATTCCCGTTATTGTGATTGCTATTCTAGCATTTGTAGTTTATCAATGGGCAGTAGGCTTTAACAACAATGCCATAAAATTAAATGAAGGTGTAAGCGAAAGCTGGGGAAATGTGCAAACGGCTTATCAAAGAAGAAATGACCTTATTGGAAATTTGGTAAGAACCGTACAAGGTGCGGCGGATTTTGAACGTAATACCTTAAAAGATGTCATTGATGCTAGAGCAAAAGCAACTTCAGTAACAATTGACCCTACCAATATTTCTCCTGAACAATTGGCTCAGTTTAATGAGGTACAAGGTGGACTAAGTAGTGCATTAAGCCGTCTATTAGTTACTGTAGAACGTTATCCTGATTTGAAAGCCAATGAGAATTTTCTAAAACTCCAAGACGAGTTAACTAGTACAGAAAACACTATACAAACAGCTAGAGTTCGTTTTAACGAGGCAATCAGACCCTACAACACCCATGTAAAAACCTTTCCAAACAGCATTCTTGCAGGCTGGTTTGGCTTTGATGATAAGCCCTATTTTGATTCTGAAGCCGGAGCGGACAGACCGGTAGAAGTAGATTTTGATTTTAACTAGTATGTCCCGAGTCGAGGATTTTCTTAGCTCCACTCAAGAGGATGACATAGTAAAGGCCATCTGGGAAGCAGAAAAAAAGACCTCTGGAGAAATCCGTGTGCATTTAGAGTCCTTTTCTCATTTGCCTGCATTGGAGCGTGCCAAAGAGCTATTTCATTTATTAAAAATGGACAATACAAAAGAGGGTACAGGTGTACTTTTCTATGTTGCTGTGGACAACAAAACATTCGCCATCTTAGGCGATTACGGAATAAATAGCAAAGTTCCCATTGATTTTTGGGAATCTATAAAAGAGGTGGTTCAAGCCAATTTTAAAAAAGGGGAGTTTTCAAAAGGTTTGATAGAAGGTATCTTGTTGTCGGGTCAAAAGCTAAAAGAACATTTTCCCTGGACACCCGGAGACGAGAATGAACTTACAAATGAAATTTCAAAAGGATAAAATGAGCATCTCGCTACGTTATTTTTTTTATCTCCTATTGATTTTACTTAACGCTCCGGTCGCAGCCCAATTTACTATACCGCCAAAACCTCGGGTAGAGACCAGCGTTTATGATGAGGCAGATTTACTATCCGCAGCTGAAGAAAATGAGTTAAAACAAAAACTAGTTCAGTACGCCGATAGTACCTCAACTCAAATCGTGGTCTACACCGTGCCCACCATTAAAGGAGAAAATATTGGATTATTGGCCGCGCGTTGGGCACACGAATGGAAAGTTGGACAAGCGGATAAAGACAATGGTGTTTTTATACTGCTTGCCTCAAAAGAACGTCAGGTTTGGATTGCACCCGGGTATGGGGTAGAAGACAAATTAACCGCAGGAATAACGGGAGAACTTGTCCGAAATGTTATTATTCCCGAGTTTAAGATTGGAGACTACTACGCCGGATTGAACAAGGGTACCGATGCCATCATCCAAATACTCGAGGGCACATATAAAGAAGAGCGCAACTTTGGCGCGAGTGATGGAAGCTTCCCGTTAGCTGCCTTTCTACCCATTATTATATTTTTTATTATTGTAATTATTCTCTCCAATCGTGGGAGAGGCAATGATGGAGATAACCGCGGAGGGCATAGAAGAAAAAATTCAGGCCCGAGTTTACTAGACTTTATTATTCTGAGTAATATGGGTCGCTCCGGTTCCTCAGGGGGCTTTGGTGGCAGCTCCAGAGGTGGTGGTGGATTCGGAAGCGGTGGCTTTGGCGGTGGCTTTGGCGGTGGTGGTTTTAGTGGTGGTGGTGCGGGCGGAAGTTGGTAATAGAAATTATGTTAAAGTCTAATGTCGAAGGTCAAAAGTTTCTGGCTTCTAAGTTTCAGGTTTTTTAGTAAATTGAAAGTAAAAAGTGTAATGTTTAAACTTGACACCTGAGCTTGAATTTGTGTTTGTGTTTGTGTTT
>CAYTDS010000083.1:0-6935 GCA_964436555.1 uncultured Flavobacteriaceae bacterium
GGTGTCATTCACGCTCCAAATTCTCACAATCCGGTAGTTATTCTCACCCATGAATTCAAGGACATTTATAATGACGTAAAGAAGGCTAAAAAATTGTCCCATGCTCTGATGTATATTTTTGGACCTCCGGGTTGGAGTCCTGATGGCAGCACACTTACCGTAAAACAGCAACAGCGGCTGTTTCAGGAACAAAAACTTCGAGAACCTCAAATGGCCTATAGTAGGCCAAATTGAAAGGCTTAAAGGCTTTATACGGGTTTATTTCGGTTGAGATTTACTTACTGCTTCCTTTTGCCTGAGTTTTATATTCAAAAACTCCACCAATAATGAAAAAGCTATTGCAAAATAAAGATATCCCTTTGGTATTGCGCCAATTTCCTGCTCAAAAATTTTAGCGTGACTTAAATGGGCTGCCTCTGCAATGAGCATAAACCCAATCAGAATCAAAAAAGAAAGGGCTAACAGCTGCATTGATGGGTGTTTGTTTATAAATTCCCGAATTGGATTTGCAAAAACCATCATGATAATAATGGAGATTACTACGGCAATAATCATTAAAATTAACGCATCTTGGGGATTTCTTCCAATCCCATTGGTCATACCTACAGCGGTTAAAATAGAATCTATTGAAAATATAAAATCGATAAGAATAATTTGGACGATGGCTTTAGAAAAAGTTGTTATTTTTTTGTCTTTCAAAGCAGATTCGTCCTGCTCCGGTAAATCTACCTTTTCATGAATTTCCGAAGTGCTCTTATAGAGTAGAAAGAGCCCGCCAAAAAACAGAATTAAGGCTTGACCACTTATACCTACTGAGAGCCAAGAGGTGTTGATATAATGAAAGGGATTTTTTAAGCCTACCAGAAAAGAAATAGCAAACAACAAGATAATGCGCTGCAGCATAGCTAGAAGTAAGCCGATATTGGTTGCTTTACGCTGCTGATTTTGAGGCAGTTTATTCGCTATAATAGAAATAAAAACAATATTGTCTATTCCTAAAACAATTTCCAAAAAGGTCAAGGTCAGCAGTGCTATCCAAGCATCCGGACTAGCAAAAATTTCGAACATAGTTAATCGGTTTTAAAGGCAACTCCTTGCGATTTTTTATTGCTTCCCACTAAACTGTATTCAAACGTATACGAAGTTTCAGTGGTGCTCAATATTTTCATGTGAATGGATTTTTCCTCGGCTTTGTTTTTGGGATTCAATTTTTTTACAATGTATTCGCAGTCGTTTATCCAACGAACCGAAGAAGTGTCCACTTTTCCATCGAAATAATCAATCTCAGTTTCACCATGTCTGTTGAAAGTAGTTGTTTGTTCAACTCCATTAATTACTGAGGTGAAGCTAAAAGAGCCATCTCTAAATTGTTCACAGTTGCGTTCCGGTTCATAACAGGAGTGCAGGAGAAATAGTACTAATAAGGTAAAAATTATATTTCTTATCATGCTGCAAATTAATGAAATTGACAGCTATCTTATTGTTGGAATGGAAAGATTTTTTTGCCTATTTATAATTTATTTTCTTGGTAAGTTTCAAAACTACCGTCAGAATAAAGGATTACAATACGCTGTATAAATTTCGCTTCTTTTTCAATACCGATTTCGGCTCTTTGGATAGGGATTTTGGCTTTCTGCCTTGGAATTTCTGCTTTTTCTTTAGGAGGTATTTCACTGTTTTCAAATAGCGCTTCTTGGTTATTCGCAGGAAATTTTCCTCTTCCATCTAACAACCAGTAGAGATCGACCTCAGGAAAAGCGTTGGTGATTTTTAGAACAAACTCCAAACTAGGTTTGTTTCTTCCGGAGAGTAAATGGGAAATGCTAGAGCGCTGTACGTTAATTTTATCGGCAAAAGCAGCACTGGAAAGTCCGTAATATTCAAGTAGTACTTCTATTCTTTTAGTTATCTCCTCTGTGTTTACCATTGTGCTAATTTAAAAACAATTGTAATTAATTCGATGATTTTGCCGATAAAAAAATATAGAAATTATTCATTTATTTTCATACTTCTGATTCAAATAAAATATCATATATAATTGATTAATAATAATTTATATTCAATATATAGAAGCTGGCCAATTTTCATCAATAAGCAGGTTACAAATGTAAATTGTTATTATAAGCTAAATGTAATATTCAGAATGAAGGATTATTTTTATGTTTACAATTGTAAATTATTTTGAGATTACTTTTGTTTATCAAACCAGAATAGGGATTAATGTATAATACAGATAGTAACTACGCTAGTATAAAAGAAAATGCGATTACAGGGCGTTATGTAACTCATAATCAAATTGTGCATTACCTAAAAAAGATATCTCCTCACTTTCTTGTAGAAACAATAGGTACTTCAGTTAATGGGATATCTATTCCAGTAATCACTCTTGGGAATGGTCCAAGAAAAATTCTTATGTGGTCTCAAATGCACGGCAATGAATCCACCACCACCAAAGCTGTTTTGGATTTGTTGAACTTTCTTAAAGAACCTACTGCACTTCAAACAGAAATTACAGTTAATTGCACCATTAAGATTATTCCCATACTTAATCCGGATGGAGCTTTGGCATACACAAGGATAAATGCCAACGGAGTAGATTTGAATAGGGATGCACAAGAACAATCACAACCAGAGAGTAAACTATTATGGGAGGTCTTTAATGCCTTTAAACCGAATTTTTGCTTTAATCTACATGATCAACGCACAATTTTTAATGTAGGTCTCACAAGTAAACCGGCAACTGTATCTTTTTTGGCTCCTGCTCATGATGAGGAACGGACGATTTCTGACTCACGGGCTTTGAGCATGCAACTAATAGCCGGAATGGAAGCAGAATTAAGGCAATTGATACCTGGCCAAATAGGGCGTTTTGATGATTCTTTTAATCCAAATTGTGTGGGAGATGCCTTTCAGATGCACCAAATACCTACGGTTTTATTTGAAGCCGGTCATTATCCGGAAGATTACGAACGAGAAAAGACTAGAGAATATATATATAGAGCTATCAAAACTGCTGTAGAAATAATTTCCTCAGAGTCGCTTCACAACTTTAAAATAAAGGACTATTTTTCAATTCCTGAGAATGGAAAATTATTTTTCGATGTTTTGATTAAAAATGCACATGTAATAAACTCAAAATATCCCAAAGGTTTTAGCGTGGGTCTTCTATATAAAGAGGTTTTAAAGGAAAATAAAATAGTGTTGCAATTACAAGTAGCTGAAGTTGGAATACTTGATGCCTATTTTGGCCATAAAACCTATGACGCTACCTATGAAAACGATTTCAACTTTTTGCGTCAGGAGCATAATAAATTTGGTCAATTCATTGAGCTGTATAATTAGAATATTTTCCCTCTAATTGGTCAATCATTACGTATTTAGTAAAAAACCTTAACTTTTATTGAATTTAATTTCTTAATTTTTTACTTTTGCTCAAAATATTAACCATGAGTAAAATAAAATTAGACGAAATAGATCATCAAATTCTGGATATGTTAATTGATAACACCAGAACACCTTTTACAGATATAGCTAAAAAATTACTGATTTCAGCAGGAACGGTTCATGTTAGGGTAAAGAAAATGGAAGAATCCGGAATAATAAAAGGATCGTCCTTAACCTTGGACTATGTGCAGCTCGGTTATGCCTTTATTGCTTATGTTGGTATTTTCTTGGAGAAAACACATCAAACTAAATTTGTATTGGAACGTTTAAATCAACTTCCTTTTGTGACCGTGGCTCATATTACTACCGGTAAATTCAATATTTTTTGTAAAATAAGGGCAAGAGATACGAACCATGCTAAAAATATTATTTTCAAAATCGATGATATTGACGGAATCAGCAGAACGGAAACTATGATTTCTCTTGAAGAGAGCATAAATGATAAAAAACGATTAATGCATACTATTTTTAATGAGCTATAATCAAATAGTGTAAATTTTAAAGGTAAAAATCCCATTCAAGTTTTGATTGGGATTTTTTAATTCTAATAAATATGAAAAAATCAGAACTTCAACCTTATGAATTCCGTCAGTTCTACGGTACTTATCTATCGGCTCTGGGAGATGTAGATTTGATGCAAGCTTTACAGAAAGGCTTGGATGAATTCGTAACATTTATAGATTCCATTCCGGAAAACTTGCTGCTGCAAGCCTATGACGAGGGAAAATGGACTTTGGCAGAGGTATTGTGCCATATTATTGATACTGAGCGTATATTTCAATACCGTGCGTTGCGGTTTTCGCGGAACGATTCGAATGCCTTGCAAGGTTTTGAACAAGATGATTATATTCTGTATGCCAACGCCAATTCCAGGAGCAAGTCCAGTTTATTAGAAGAATATAGTGCGGTGAGAAAGTCCTCAATTGCCCTATTTATGAATTTTAATGATGAACAATTACAGCGTATAGGAACGGCCAGTCACATTCAATGGAGTGTTGCGGGTCTAGGATTTGTAATCTCCGGACATCAGGAACATCACAGAAAAATTATTGAAGAAAGGTATCTTTAATACTTTATTATAGATAGTCTAAGTCCTCATCGTCCATATCATTTTCTAAATTCAGTTCCAGTTCAACTTCGTTTTCTTCATCTGATTCTAGTTCACTTTTTTGCGGTGCAATGGACTTGGAAACGAGTTCTTTTGCTATGGAGTCGTCAAAATTGGCAATGAAGTTAGATAGACTTTTACTGATTTTTACAAGATAAACGGTGTCTTCAGTTTTAATTTCCACCGCTTCCACGAATTCGCCATGCATATTCTTAAATACAATGATATCTTCGTCGCCATAGCCATAGGGATAACTCTCTATCAATAAGTTGGCGACCTCATGGCTTAATTTTTTGTAGTCTACAAGTACTCTTTTCATCTTTTTATAGTTTTGGTTGGTGAATATTTACCTAAACTATATTTTTTTCTGATTCCAGATTTGAAAGAGTTGTAAAACGAGGCATTTTAGTAGGTCTGTTCCTTAAACTTTGTAGTAAGCAAAGGCATCCATCAGTAAATCTTCCGATACTTTGATGTCTACTACAGGTTCTCCAATACTTTTTAACAGAACAAAATTGATATTACCGTGTGAGTTTTTCTTGTCAAATTTTAAAAGTGATAAAATTTCAGATAAATCAACTTTATCAAAATCTATTTTTGCATATCGCTTCAGAAAGGTTGATTTTATAGCTTCTAAATCGACTAAAGTAAGCCCGGTTAATTGATACGATAGGTACCCTTCTAAAATCATTCCTATGGCAATAGCCTCACCATGTAGCAGCAGAGGATGCTGCTTGCTTTCAAGAAAAAAAGATTCTATGGCATGACCCAAAGTATGTCCGTAATTTAAAATTTTTCTAAGGTTTTGTTCTGTAGGATCTTGAAGTACTACGGCATTTTTTAAGAGTACGGAAGTGTAAATATCGTAATCTAGATTATTATATTCTTTAATTTGCTGTAAATGAGACCAGTATTTTCGATCTTGGATTAAACCGTGTTTCAGCATTTCAGCAAAACCACTGTTTAACTGGCGTTCATTTAAAGTATGAAGGAAAGCCGTAATCACCAAAACCATTTGTGGTTGGTTTATTACACCAATTTGATTTTTTAACTTACCTAAATCAACGCCCGTTTTTCCACCTACAGATGCATCTACCATTGCTAATAGTGATGTGGGAACATTTATAAAATCAATACCTCGTTTAAAAGTTGAGGCTACAAAGCCACCTAAATCGGTTACCACACCACCTCCTAAATTGATCATCAGGCTCTTTCGGTCTGCATTGAGCTCTGATAATACTTCCCAAACCTGGGTGCAAGTAGAAATGTTTTTATTAACTTCTCCTTCTTCAATCTCTATTATTTCTATATCATAAGTCCCACTTAGGTTCATCATAAAGTCAGGAAGGCAATGTTCGTGGGTATTTTCATCAACAAGAATAAAGATTTTGGAATACCCTGCTTTTTCCAAGTGGCTATTTAAAGCCTTGTAAGCTTTTTCATTGAAGTGGACTGCGTAAGAAGAGGTAATTATTGATTCCATTTTGTTTAAACTGTGCAGCAAAATAAAGCTAATTTTAAATATTAGAATATATTTTCGGTCTTATATTTGATCTGTTTTGAATTTATATCTAATGGATCAAATTTTTGAGAATACGGAAACTGCGTTTGCCCTTAAAACGGACTCTGAGTTAGAACGGGCTTATTTTTTATTTAAATTAATCGCCAACGAACCTTTGGTAAAAATAGGATCTGCGGTGACCAATTTCGCTATTAAGGCTCATTTACCTATTGAAGGGCTTATTAGGGCTACTGTTTTTGATCATTTCTGTGGTGGAGTTAATGAGGAAGATTGCATGGAATTAATAGAAAAGATGTATGCCAAGAAAGTTTATACCATTTTAGACTATTCTGTAGAGGGCAAGGAAGAAGAACTACAATTTGATTTTGCCTTGGAAAAAACCCTGCAAATGCTTCATTTTGCCAAAGAAAGAGAAGCCATACCTTTTGCCGTATTTAAACCTACCGGATTTGGTAGACTTGAACTTTATGAAAAAGTTAGTTCCGGGAATGCATTAAACACGAAGGAACAAGAAGAATGGAAGCGGGTCGTTTCACGTTATGAAATGGTATGCCAAAAGGCTTTCGATTTGGATTTGATACTGCTTATAGATGGAGAGGAAAGTTGGATGCAAAAGGCGGCTGATGATTTAGCAGAAGCTATGATGCAAAAATATAATACTAAAAAGGCAATCATTTACAATACACTTCAGATGTACCGCTGGGATAGGGCTACCTATCTTAAAGAATTGCATCAAAGAGCCTTAAAAAACGGTTTTAAGATTGGAATTAAAGTAGTTCGCGGCGCTTATATGGAAAAAGAGAACGACAGGGCAGAGGATAAAGGTTACGCTTCTCCCATTTGCCCTTCAAAAAAAGCAAC
>CAYTDS010000083.1:7035-8831 GCA_964436555.1 uncultured Flavobacteriaceae bacterium
CCTTTTGGTCCTGTACGAGATGTAATGCCTTATCTCATTCGCAGGGCTGAAGAAAATACTTCAGTAGCAGGACAGACGAGTCGAGAATTAGATTTGCTGAAAAAAGAGCGTAAGCGGAGGAAAATATAAAATTTTGGTTACTATTTAGTTGCTAAACTTTCTACCGTAACCTTTTCCGGGCAATTAATAACTTTTAAAATTTTTTTCTCGTTATTTAATTTGTTTTCGATAAAGTAGGTTTTGCAGGGTGAAGTTTTGGTTTTACTTTTTCCAAAGTCGATTCTTCCGTCCCGAAAAAAAGAAGCAATTGCAGTAGAGTCAATACGTTGCGAATCCATCAGCCGAAGTATTGCATCCGAATAATAAGCAGGTTTGGATCTGATGTCCTTTAGAACCCTGCAATTGGGAAAGTAACAGAATTCAACTCCTGCTTCCTCGGCCTTCCCCTTTAAAAAGTAAGATAAAAAGATAATACCAATAGAAAGTCCGAGCAAATAAAAGCCCAATCGTTTTAAAAATGCCATGAATTAGAAAATAAGAAAATTGATATCGCTGTAGGAAAGATCAAACCATTCACCAACAGACTTATTGGTTAAAATACCGCGGTAGAGGTATAAACCGTTTCTTAGTCCTCTATCGTATCGCAAGCCGTTTTCCAAACCTCCATCTTCCCCGATTTTAAGTAAATAAGGCGTAAAAATATTACTGATAGAAATGGATGCTGTTTTGGGATACCGCGAAGGAATATTAGGTACTGCATAGTGGATTACGCCATATTTTTCTCTTGTTGGTTTATCATGGGTGGTAATTTCACTGGTTTCAAAACACCCGCCCATGTCAATACTAACATCAATAATTACCGCTCCTTTTTTCATATGCTCCACCATGGTCTTTGATACAACTACCGGAGACCGATCCTTACCCCGAATAGCCCCAATTGCTACATCACAACGTTTAAGTGCTTTAAGCAGGTTTTTTGGCTGTAGGGTAGAGGTGTAGACCGTTTGTTTTAGGTGGGTTTGTATAGTGCGTAGTTTGGAGATGGAATTATCAAATATTTTTATGTTAGCTCCCAGACCAATTGCGGAACGTGCCGCAAACTCGCCAACAGTCCCGGCACCTATAATTACCACTTCCACGGGAGGCACTCCGCTGATGTTTCCAAACATAAGTCCGTTTCCTTTATTGGTAGCCGCCATAATTTCGGAGGCTATAAGTACAGAAGAAATCCCTGCAATTTCGCTCAGGGAGCGCACGGCAGGGTATTTACCATCATCATCCCGTATGTACTCAAAAGCAATGGCAGTTACCCGTTTTTTTGCAAGTTCCTCAAAATACTTTTTGGATTGTGTTTTTATTTGCAAGGCAGATATAATGGCAGTCTGTGGATTAAGTAGTTCAATTTCGGCAAAAGTAGGAGGTTCTACTTTTAAAATAAGAGGGCAAGAAAATACCCGCTTTGTATCTCTCGTAATTTCTGCACCGGCATTGGTGTAATCTAAATCACTGAAATTAGCCCCTTCTCCGGCACCTGCTTCTATAAGGATTCGATGACCATGGGCTACGATGGCGTTAACTGCATCCGGGGTAAGGCAAATACGTTTTTCCTGATATTGATTTTCCTTAGGAATCCCAATAAAGAGTTCGCCTTTTTGTTTAAAAACTTCCAGAGTTTCTTCTTGAGGAAGCAATTGTTGTTTGCTAAAGGGAGAAGAAGGTTGGCTCATGTTGTGCTTTAATTTTAATGCTATATATAGCAACAGGTAAACTTGGCTAATTTACAACATTTAGCCGAA
>CAYTDS010000084.1:0-3681 GCA_964436555.1 uncultured Flavobacteriaceae bacterium
AAGCTCTTTAGCTTTGCCTAGGGTTTTGGCAGGCATTTTGGAAAATTATCAAACTTCGGAAGGTATTATTATTCCAAAAGTTTTAGTGCCTTATTGTGGTTTTGACAGGATTAGTTAAATAGGAGTACTCCATAATAAGATTTCAGAATTTAAGACTTTGTAATTGAAGTTGATACTTGAACTTGTATTTAATTTTTGAGTTTAAACTTGTATTTAAATTTCATTTTTGTCTATTGCAGCATTCTTTAATATTCCCTTAAGAGCTACTTCCCACATTCTCCGTATCTTTGAGAAAAAAGAGCGCTTGAGACTATTTCTATTTTTTATAGCTTTTTCGTTTGTTCAGGTAGTTTTTTCACAAGAAGACTTTCTGGCAAAACAATACTATAATGACGGTGCTTATGATAAAGCTGTTGTTTTTTATGAAAAGCTAGTTGCTAAAAATCCGCGGAGAACAGATTATGCCGAAGAACTAGTTGCTTGTTACCAACAACTGGAACGTTATAAGGAAGCAGAAGAATTTTTACTAAAAAAGACAAAAGAAAATAATGCCTCTCCACTAATGCTCATAGAGCTGGGACGTAACTATACGCTGCAAAATAATCCTACAAAGGCTAATGAATTTTATGAAATAGCCTTATCCGCAGTAAAGGATAACCCCAATTTTGGTTATGCTATAGGATTTCATTTTCAGAAATATGTTTTGTTGGATTATGCTATAAAAGCCTATACCATGGCTATGGAGTTCAACCCGCAACTCGACTATAATTTTCAACTAGCACGTATTTATGGGGAACAAGGCAATATTGAAAAAATGTATGAGTCCTATCTAACCATCCTTTCAGAAGGAAAATCCTCTCCCTCCAATGTGCTTCGAAACATTAATGATTTTATTACTTCTGATGCGGAAAATGAAAACAATATTAAACTCAAAAAAATACTGCTCCAAAATGCCCAGAAAGATTCGGATATCCTTTGGAACGAGCTTTTGAGTTGGCTTTTTGTTCAGCAAAAAGAATATAATAGTGCTTTTGCTCAGGAAAAAGCCATTTTCAAGAGAGCTACGGAAAATACCATATATCGTTTAGAAAGCTTGGGAGATTTGGCTTTGGAAAATGATCAAATTCCTGTGGCTAAAAGTGTCTTTGATTATATTATGAATAATACCGAGGACGATCTAACAAGCCTTAACGCACAACTAAAACTAATTGAAATAGAATTAATAACGGCAAATGATAAAAAGCATCTTGAAATCCAAAGAACATTTGAGGATTTACTTCAAGTGCATGGTTATCAAAATGAGACGCTGCAGTTACAAATTGCCTATGCCAATTTCCTTACTTTTCAAAAAAACTCCCCGGAGCCTGCTATTGCCATATTAAAAAAATGTTTAGAACTTCCTCTGAATCGGTTTGGTGAAGCCCAAATAAAAATGGTCTTGGGTGATATTTTGGTTTACGATCAAAAATTCAATCAGGCACTTATCTATTTCTCTCAAATACAAAAGGATTTAAAAAACGATGTTCTGGGTCAAGATGCCCGTTTTAAAGTGGCTCAGACCAGTTTTTATAAAGGAGATTTTGACTGGGCCCTTACCCAATTAAAAGTGCTCCGTAGTTCCACATCACAACTTATTGCCAATGATGCCATGCAATTAAGTCTACTAATTTCTGATAATTCTTTGGAAGATTCTACCCAAACAGCATTGAAAAAGTATGCACGGGCAGATTTACTGGCCTATCAAAACAAAACCAAAGAAGCTATTGCCCTTTTTGATGATATTCTCCTAAATCATAAAGGTGAAAAAATTGAGGATGAAGCACTTTTAAGACAGGGTGAACTTTTTGAAAAAGTAAAAGATTACAGTGCGGCGGCATTGAATTATCAAAAAATTATTACATTCTATCCCAATGATATTTTAGCCGACGATGCTCATTTTGCCTTGGCAGAACTATACAAGAATAGGCTTAATCTCCCGGATAAGGCAAAAGAACATTATGAAAAAATACTCTATAACTATCAGGATAGTTATTTTTTTCCGGAGGCCAGAAGAAATTACAGACTCCTACGCGGTGATGCTATAAACTGAAAAGGTTTTATGTCGAAGGTACAAAGTCCAAAGTCTGAGGAAGTTCAGGCACAAATCCAGGAGTTGAGTGCGAGGGTCAAGTGCAATAGTAAGAGCCAAATAAATAAGTGTATAAACAAATAAACAGATAAACTCTAACTTACAAAGCAGGAGAATGGAGTTTAACTTTCGACCTTAGACATTTAGACACAAAATGTATATCTATAACGTTACAATAAATATCGAAGAAGCAGTCCATGACCAATGGCTGACATGGATGCAAGATATCCATATTCCCGAAGTGCTTGCAACCGGTAAATTTATTCAAGCCAGAATGTGCAGAGTCCTAGTCGAGGAGGAAATGGGAGGCCTTACCTATTCCATTCAGTATTTTGCTAAAAATAAAGAAACATTAAACGCTTATTATCAAGAAGATGCTCCCCGTTTAAGACAGGCTTTGATAACCCTTTTTGCAGGTAAATTTGTGGCCTTCCGAACAGAATTAGAAGTGATAAGCGAGCATTAATGAAACAATTAAATGGCTATGATGAACATTTTTGCTTATGGCACTTTACAGGACGAACAGATACAAATAGCACTATTTAAAAGAAAATTGAAAGGGAGACCGGATACGCTCTTAGGTTATGAAATTGCGGAAGAAAAATTAGCCGGACTTTATCCTGTGGTTTTTAAGTCGCCCAATACCGTAACCAGCTTGTCAGGAATGGTTTATGAATTAACCAACACCGACCTTGAAATAGCAGATGATTACGAAGGCGACGACTACCAAAGAATTGAAGTGGTTTTGAATTCCGGAACCAGAGCTTGGGTATATATTGGAAAATCCCAATAAACAGCCTTATTTTAAAGGAGATATCCCTAAATTGCAAGTCTTTTAATTTCCTTCCTGTATGTCCAAAAAGAATAAGAAAATTGGTGATTTCCCTAAAAAGAAAAAATATTGGAAGGAAGAAAGCCCGGTAAAAGCAAAGAAACATCTAGGACAGCACTTTCTTACAGATGAAGGTATTGCACAGCAGATTGCGAACACCTTATCCTTAAACGGATATAAAAATGTGATTGAAATAGGCCCGGGAACCGGAGTATTAACCAAATACTTATTACTTAGAAATCTGGATTTAGTAGCAATGGATTTGGATGCGGATTCCATAATTTATCTTAATCATAGTTTTCCTCTGGAACATCCTGGTATTTTACAACATAGTGGAACCTTTAAGGTGGTGGAAGCAGATTTTTTAAATTTTGATCTTTCAAGTCTCTTTGGAGAGGAACAATTTGCCATTACCGGTAATTTTCCATATAATATCTCCACACAAATTGTTTTTAAATTACTAGAATTAAAGAAATATATTCCGGAATTCTCCGGGATGTTTCAAAAAGAAGTTGCCCAACGAATATGCGAAAAAGAGGGTAGTAAAGCGTATGGGATACTTTCTGTTTTGGTACAGGCGTATTATGATGCCGAGTATTTATTCACGGTGCAACCACAGGTCTTTAATCCGCCACCAAAAGTGCAGTCGGGCGTGTTGCGTCTAATCCGTAAAAAGAGCTTAGACCTTGGTTGTGATGAACGCCTTTTCTTTAAGGTTGTT
>CAYTDS010000084.1:3781-8644 GCA_964436555.1 uncultured Flavobacteriaceae bacterium
CCGTAAAAAGAGCTTAGACCTTGGTTGTGATGAACGCCTTTTCTTTAAGGTTGTTAAAGCAGCGTTTAATCAACGTAGAAAGACAATTCGTAACAGTTTAAAAACATTTGATCTTTCTGATATTCTAAAAGAAGACGCTATCTTTGACCTGCGTCCGGAGCAGCTCTCCGTACAGGATTTTATTGCCTTGACCAAGAAGATAGCGCATGATACCGTTTAAATTAACAGACGAGCTTATAGCTGATATTGAGCAGCTTATCGAAAACCAAAAGGATCAGGAACTTCTGACTCTTTTGCAAGAGGTACATTATGCGGATATCGCAGAGGTAATCAATGAACTTAATGAGGATGAGGCTACTTATCTTATTAAACTCCTGGATAGTGATAAAACTTCCGATGTACTTACAGAGCTGGATGAAGATGTTCGGGAAAGCATTCTTAGAAATCTTTCTGCAAAGGAAATTGCCAATGAGCTTGGAGAGCTAGATACAGATGATGCCGCAGATATAATTGCTGAACTTCCAAGAGGAATGGTTCAGGAAGTAATCTCTGAAATCGAGGATAGGGAACATGCAAAGGATATTGTAGATTTATTGCGCTATGATGAAAACTCTGCTGGGGGTCTCATGGCTAAAGAATTGGTTAAAGTAAATGAAAACTGGAACGTGCTTACCTGTGTAAAGGAAATGCGCAGTCAGGCAGAATATGTTACCCGCGTACATTCCATTTACGTAGTAGATGATGAAGGAAAATTGAAAGGCCGATTATCTCTAAAAGATTTACTAACTACATCTACCAAAACCCATATTAGTGAGATTTATATTCCCAAGGTAGACTCAGTAAATGTTAACGAAAATCCGGAAGAGGTGGCCAAAATAATGTCTAAATATGATTTGGAGGCCATCCCGGTAGTAGATGATATTGGTCGATTGGTGGGCAGGATTACCATTGATGACATTGTAGATGTCATCAAAGAAGAAGCTGATAAAGATTACCAATTGGCTGCAGGTATCTCCAGAGATGTTGAGGCAGATGATAGTATTCTTAAATTGACTCGCGCCAGGTTGCCCTGGCTAATCATAGGAATGTTTGGTGGAATAGGTGCAGCAAGTATCATAAATAGCTTTCAGACCGTAATGACAGAATTTCCCATTCTACTCATTTTTGTACCACTTATTCAGGCTACCGCAGGAAATGTAGGTGTACAATCTTCTGCCATTATGGTACAAGGTTTGGCAAATGACACCGTGAAAGGTGAAATTCTGAAACGCTTGATTAAGGAATTTGCATTGGGACTTATTAACGGTATTGTCATTGCCGTCATAGTACTTCTTATAAGCCATTTTGTGTTCCATACCTCATACGCCATTTCAGCTACAATTTGTATAGCCCTAATTGTAGTCATTATTATTGCCGCACTTATTGGTACTTTTATTCCTATTTTTTTAGATAATCGCGGCATAGATCCAGCTGTAGCCACTGGTCCCTTTATCACCACTGGAAATGATATTTTTGGAATTCTTATCTATTTTTCTATTGCAAAAATTATTTTAGGCATTTAAATCTTTGCTATAGCATAGGGTGGCTTAAACAATGTCTCGGGCCACTCTTTTCCGTAAGTTTGGAAATATAAAATCCCTACAAAAAGGACATCGCTAAGCCGGTTTAATTACTAATCTGTTATAAACCTTCCGTGTAATTTTCATATTGCAAAAAAAAATTATTAAGATTTCAATCTAATTATTATCTTCGATACAGAACAATTTAACTATCAATTAGTTATTGTTTCCAGCAATTGTTCCCCACTATTTAACAACCATATAAAAAAATTTAATTATGAGGAAATTACTTGCGGAATTTATCGGAACTCTCTGGCTAGTACTTGGAGGTTGCGGAAGCGCTGTTTTGGCAGCGGGGTATCCCGAATTGGGAATTGGGTTTGTAGGGGTATCTATTGCCTTTGGGCTTACTGTGGTAACCATGGCTTATGCCATTGGCCACATTTCAGGTTGTCATTTAAATCCGGCCGTTTCCATTGGTCTTTGGATGGGAGGTCGCTTTGACAAAAAGGAACTCTTACCATACATCATTTCCCAGGTTTTGGGTGGTATTGCCGGTGCTGGGGTTTTGTACGCCATTGCTACCGGGAAAGATGGCTTTGAAATTGGCGGATTTGCGGCCAATGGGTATGGAGAGCATTCGCCGGATGGTTACAATATGGCAGCCGCACTGGTTACAGAAATAGTGCTTACGTTTATGTTTCTTATCATTATTCTGGGCGCCACGCATTCTAAAGCACCCAAAGGTTTTGCCGGTTTGGCAATTGGGTTGGGGCTAACTTTAATTCACCTTATTAGTATTCCGGTAACTAATACCTCTGTAAATCCTGCACGTAGTACGAGTCAGGCCATATTTGCAGGTGGCTGGGCTTTAGAACAATTATGGCTGTTTTGGGTAGCTCCAATTGTTGGAGCTATTTTAGCAGGTATAGTTTATAAAATTATTTCGCCCGAAAAAGAATAAAAAATTACAATAAAAATTATTGAAGCCAATTCTAAATACAAAGTAGGATTGGCTTTTTTAATATTTTTTATTTGTTATCCGTATATTGATTAAAATTATAAGAATTAAAATGATCAAAATTGTTAGCATCCCATTTGATGACAAATCTTCTTTCCAAAAGGGGGCGAAACAGGCACCCGAAAAAATCTTAAAAGCGTTATACAGTGGTTCTATGAATCTCTATGCGGAAAATGGGATAAGCATTGAAAATTCTATTGTTTTTGCTAGGACCGATGTTGATTTGGAGCATTATACTGACATTGAAAAAAGCATAAAAAATCAACTTGTCGGCCATGATAAAATTCTATTTCTTGGAGGGGATCATTCGATAACATTTCCGATTGTGAAATCACATCACGAAAAATATGGACAATTTGATATCCTACATATTGATGCCCATGCCGATTTGTATCATGAATATGATGGAGACCCTTATTCTCATGCCTGTCCTTTTGCACGTATCATGGAAAATGGATTAGCAAATCGATTAGTTCAGGTAGGCATACGAACTTTAAATACACACCAACGGGAGCAAGCAAAGAAATTTAATGTAGAAGTGCATGAAATGCGGGATTTGAACCTAACCAGCCTTTCGGAATTTAAATATCCGGTCTATATCTCATTAGATATGGATGCTTTTGATCCCGCGTTTGCACCGGGGGTATCCCATCATGAACCGGGCGGACTCACCTCAAGACAGGTACTAGAGCTGATTCAAAATTTGGATGTAGAAATCATTGGAGCAGATATTGTAGAGTATAATCCCACCAGAGATGTTAATGACATGACCGCATATTTAGCAGCAAAACTGTTAAAAGAAATTGTGGTTAAAATGATGTAAAGGGTAGTTTGGGTTAGAGTCATTATATTGGGTATTTGCTTTGTTTAGAATATAATCGTACTTAATTACTTTCATACTAAATTTAACAACAACCAACTATGCGCTGTATTTATTTGATTTCGTTATTAATTCTTTTTCTATTTTCCTGCAATCCCTCAAAATCGAAACAAAACGAAGAAATAGGGACTTGGCAACCACTCTTTAATGGGCAAGACATTGCAGATTGGACGGTAAAAATTGCTAAGCATGAGCTCAATGACAACTATGCCAATACCTTTCGCGTCGCAGATGGGATGCTACAGGTACGGTATGACGGTTATGATACTTTCGATCAGCAATATGGACATATTTTCTACAATACACCATTTTCCCATTATTTACTTCGGGTAGAATATCGTTTTGTTGGGGAACAGGCCAATGGAGGTGAGGGTTGGGCTTTGCGAAACTCCGGTGCCATGCTGCACAGTCAGGATCCTAAGACCATGTTGAAAGATCAGGATTTTCCCATTTCCATTGAAGGGCAATTATTGGGTGGTGATGGTGAAAATGAGCGTACCACCAGCAACCTTTGCACTCCGGGTACCAATGTGGTTATGGATAGGGAATTATTTACACCGCACTGTATCAATTCAACTTCCAAAACCTATCATGGAGCGCAATGGGTAACTGCCGAATTTTTGGTGTTGGGAGA
Source organism: uncultured Flavobacteriaceae bacterium (assembly GCA_964436555.1). GTDB lineage: Bacteria > Bacteroidota > Bacteroidia > Flavobacteriales > Flavobacteriaceae > Aurantibrevibacter. The sequence goes on from CAYTDS010000084.1 coordinate 7,876, forward strand.
CTCTATTGTACACCATATCATTGAAAAGGATACGGTCCTCACATATTTTAAACCTCAAATTGGCGGTGGGAATGTTTCACCCTTCGACCCTAACGTAAAACTGGACGGCACCCCGTTAAAGTCGGGTTATATTTCCTTGCAAAGTGAGAGCCACCCTATCGATTTCAGAAAAGTAGCCCTATTTGATTTAGGAACTTATGCTTCCGATGCAGTAAGGCTTAAGGAAGTGCTAAGAAAAATCGGGACAGAATAATGTTTATCGCTCTAAGCATTTGCCCTTAATAATGTAATTCCATCCGTTTTGGGTTTACATTATTTGAATTTCGTAAGTATTGCTTTGAAAATAATAGTAGACAAACAAATGCATCAATTAGTTTTACTTAGTCAAAGTTTACGGGATGTATTTAATTTAGCAATTATAAAGTCTCATGTTCCAAATTGAATTAAAACGGATTTTAAAATCTTTAACTTTATGGAATTGAATCAATTATAACAAGATGCAAAAATCCAATTTTTCTCTGTATCTAAGTAGGTATAAATTTATCATACTAGTGCTGATCTTGATATGCTTGGGAAATCTTGCTAATGGCCAAGAACAGTATAGTACAAATCCTAACTTCTACTTCAACGGAAATATTAGCGCAAATTCCAATGGTATTTCCCTTATACCTTCTTTTTCCTTGGGAAGACCCGCACTAATTTTTGAATTGGCTCTGGGTGGAGAACGATTGAGCTTTGAACCGGAAATGCGCTTTGCAATGGACGGAAA
>CAYTDS010000085.1:0-3886 GCA_964436555.1 uncultured Flavobacteriaceae bacterium
ACATCTATTATAGTTGTTCTGGGAATATTATGGATTCCCATCATGGATAAAATAGGAGGCGGGGTAATGTATCAGTATTTACAAAATGTACAATCCTATATTGCGCCCCCGGTAACGGCGGTATTTTTGTTGGGAATACTATGGAAACGTGTTAATTCAACTGCTGCCATTACCACCTTGTTGGCGGGCTTGGCACTGTTAATACTGCGTTTGGGATCAGAGATTTATTTTCAACCACAAATTTCACATTTCAAATTAACCGGTGAGCAGTTAGGTTCCGGTATAGCCTATGGTTTCGCGACCATTAATTTTGCTCATATGGCCATTTTTATGTTTTTATTTTCGGTTTCACTTTGCATCGCGGTTAGTTTAGCAACCACAGCACCAAATTATGAGGTTATCAAAGGCTTATCTTTTGGAACTTTGAGTGCGGAAGATAAAGCAGCTACTAAGGGCAGTTATTCCACAATAGACGTGGTTCTATCCTTATTTTTAATTGTTATTGTAGTCTTTATTTTGGCGTATTTTACATAAAACAGTCGGACAACATCAAAAGTGTATCAACCTAAAATTCAAATGAAATGTATTTGCTTTTTAGGCCGGTACAGAATGGCTCTGCCTTGAGGATAGTCTGTTTCAAGAAATTTTTTATTTAAAAAAAAGCTGTATGCCCGGGGGCGTACAGCTTTTACAGCTATAGCATTAAATACTAAAGCAATTAGTTAGAGGCCATAAGTGCAAAGAACTTATCGATGTTTGGTAGTATTACGATACGTGTTCTTCTGTTTTTAGCCATGTCATCTTTTGTTCCATTAGCTGCAACAGGCTTATAGCTGCTCCTTCCGGATGCTATTAACTTCTCTGGTGCTACATTAAAATCTTTTTGAAGTTTACGAACTACTGAGGTAGCACGTAAAACACTAAGATCCCAATTGTCGGCCACTTTTTCGGTACTGATAGTTCTGGCATCGGTATGCCCTTCTACCATGACCTCAATACTGGGTTCAGAATTAATCACAGAAGCAATTTTCCCTAAAATATCATCAGCTTTCTTACTTACTTGATAGCTGGCAGTATTAAAAAGAAGCTTATCAGAGATAGAAATCATTACAACGGTTTCATCAATATTAATGGCGATGTCCTCATCTTCATTAAAGTTTGAATTATCCAAAGATTTTTGAAGGTTGTAAGAAACAGCCAGATTCATGGAATCTTTAAGAGTTTTTGCACCACTAAGAATAGAAGGATTTATTTTTCCAAGTGTCTGACGCATACTTTTTTTGGTATTTTCGGAGATTACTGCTCCATCTACAGTAACCAATTGTGCATCATTTTCTTTAGTCAAGGAACTAATTTTACTATTGTAGTCATCAACTCGCTTTTGAATAGCTGCAAATTTTGCTTCTAATTCTTCTTTTTCAACTGCTGTTTTAGTCAGCTGGCTTTGGATTTCGCCTTTTTCCTGCTCCAACTGTACATACTTTTTCTTTGATACACAAGATACCAAAAAGGCAATAGCCAAAAAAGTTACTGATATTTTCTTCATAATATAGTTATTTAAAATTCTAACCTATGTACGGAAGAAAGAACTCTTTAGACGCCCAAAAAACGTTAAATCTTGTATTTTATCGAAAAAAACTATCAGTTGAACGATAAAACAATGAATAGATTAAAGAAATTCAGCTTCTTCCACGGTAAGCCAAAAGAGCCTTATCGTACATATTTTTATAGGAATATTTCATTTGTACTGTCAATGAAAACATCAAAATCTCTACTAAATCTTTGAGGAAAATTTTTGTTGACCATATAATGTTAGATAGAATATTCCCTTTAAAACTATGTTAAACTGCGATAAATAATTTTGTAAATTACCTAAGCTAATTAAAGTTCCAAGGAGCGTATAAAAGAAGTAAATTAAGGCAAATGACTATTATAATTGCTCCGGATTCCTTTAAGGAATGTTTAACGGCAAAGGAGGTAGCATACCATATGGCCCAAGGAGTGCTGTCTGTATTTCCTCTGGCAACGATACACTCTATTCCTATATCTGACGGTGGAGAAGGCTTATTGGAAGCCATTATGAACGGGAAAGAAGGTAGTTTGGTTGCCGTTGAAGTTTTAGATCCGTTATTACGAAAAATAGAAGCCCAATACGGTATAGTTGATGATGGCCAAACGGCCGTAATAGAAATGGCCAAAGCCTCCGGGTTGGAGTTGTTAAAAGAAGAAGAAAAAAATCCATTGTTGACCTCTACTTTTGGAACAGGTCAATTGATAAAGGATGCGCTTGACAGAGGCTGTAAAAAAATTATTATTGGTATCGGAGGCAGTGCCACAAACGATGGTGGTGCGGGAATGGTAAGTGCTCTCGGCGGTCAATTTTTGGACAACAAGGGTGTACAATTAGCATATGGGGGCGGTAATTTGCATCAACTGCACAAAATTGACCTGTCTGGTTTTGACAAAAGAATAAGAACCTGCGAAATAATAGTGGCCTGTGATGTTTCCAATCCGCTAACCGGAGTAAACGGAGCTTCCTTTGTCTATGGCGAACAAAAGGGAGGAACCAAAGAAACTCTGAAAATTTTGGACAGAAATTTAGCCCATTACGGCAAAGTAATTAAAACCACTTTGGATGTTGATATTCTTGAAACACCCGGAGCCGGAGCAGCAGGGGGTACGGGGGCCGCACTACTGGCTTTTATGAACGGGACTTTAATGAATGGCATTGCATTGCTGTTGGAAACCTTAGCGGTGGAAAAGTACATTAGCGGAGCAGATTTGATCCTTACCGGAGAAGGTAAAATAGACGCTCAAACTTTAAACGGAAAAACCATATTCGGTGTTGCTTCCATGGCAAAAAGACATGGAGTGCCTGTACTTGTTATAACTGGTAAAATAGGTGAGAACATAGAGCGTATTTATGATTTAGGGGTAAGTTCCGTTTTCTCCATTGTGAATAAACCTATGAGTTTGGAAGATGCCATAAAAAATGCACCTAAGCTGATTGAAAACTGCGTGCGGGATATAATGAAAACAATTAAGGTATTTCACAATTTTTAAATTGAAATTGTGTTTTGAATTGGTTTATAGATCAGGAGGAGAATAACCGTATCCTATTAAATCTTGAAGTTAAAACCATCTTCTATTTTTAAATCGTACTTCTCCTTATCAAATTTAAATAAATAGGCTCCTTTTCTGGAAACCGTCATATCTTTTTCATCTAATTTTATAAGGATGTCGAGCGAATTCACTTTACTGATAAAATTTCTTTTGTCCAGTTTTTTATTTAAAATAGCCTCATAAAGCCGTTGCAGCTGCTTCATGGTAAACTTCTCAGGCAAAAGCTCAAAACCAATGGGTTTGCTTACAGCTCTACGTTGTAGCCGGGCAATTGCTTTTGAAACCATTTGGTCATGATCAAAAATAAGTTTTGGAGCAACACTTAAATTATGCCATTGGGCAGCATTCATTCGTATTAAATTTCTACTGTGCGAAGCAATATCAATAAGTGCATAGTAAGCTACTGATATGGTCCGCTCTGCAGGATCTCTATCCACTTTACTGAAAGCATAGAGCTGTTCCATATAAATGTTGTTCAGACCTGTCAAATGATGGAGGATGCGTATGGCAGCCTGATCCAGATTTTCTTCTTTCTTGAGAAACCCACCGATAAGGGACCACTTTCCTTTTTCCGGTTCAAAATCCCGTTTTACCAAAAGAACTTTTAGCCCTTCTTTATCAAAACCAAAGATGATACAATCAACTGCCAAGAGAACCTTGTCCTCCGAATTATAATTATTTAACACGAATTCAATTTTAAAACGCAAGTTATATAACTTAACTACATTTTTACACGTGAATTTACTAATTTTTACAAGGGTAT
>CAYTDS010000085.1:3986-7073 GCA_964436555.1 uncultured Flavobacteriaceae bacterium
CATTTCGCAGAGCATTTAGGAAGATGTATCTACGAAGGTTTTTATGTGGGGGAAAATAGTCCTATTCCCAATTCAGAAGGGGTCAGAAATGATATTATTGATGCACTTAAGGAGCTCAAAATTCCTAACCTCAGATGGCCGGGAGGCTGTTTCGCAGATACTTACCACTGGAAAGACGGTATAGGTCCCAAGGAAAGCAGACCTACCATTGTGAATACATGGTGGGGTGGAGTAACAGAGAACAATAGCTTCGGGACGCATGATTTTCTTAATCTGTGCGAAACCTTGGGAGCCGAACCTTATTTATCAGGCAATGTGGGTAGCGGATCTGTTCAGGAATTGGCCGATTGGGTACAATACACCAATTTTAAAGGAAAAAGCCCAATGTCCGATTTAAGAAGGGAGAATGGAAAGGATACGCCATGGACAGTTAAATATTGGGGAGTTGGAAATGAAGCCTGGGGTTGTGGAGGCAATATGCGTCCTGAATACTATGCAGACATATATAGATTATATGCCACTTTTATGTCTGATGCAGATGTAGAAGGCGGATTATACAAAATTGCCTCAGGAGCAAGTAATGATGATTACAATTGGACAGAAGTACTAATGAAAAATATTCCGCATAACTTATTGCAAGGGGTGGCACTACACCACTATTCGGTAATTGATTGGAAAGCAAAAGGTCCGGATACCGCCTTTACAGAAGATCATTATTTTGGAACCATGAAGGAATCCTGGTTAATGAACGAACTTATAGAAAAGCATGTGGCCATTATGGATAAATATGACACAGAAAAAAAGGTGGATTTAATTGTTGACGAGTGGGGAGGATGGTACAATGTAGAGGAAGGAACCAATCCCGGGTTTTTATATCAGCAAAACACCATGCGTGATGCAATGATAGCCGGTATGGTGCTGAACATTTTTAACAACCACGCCGATCGTGTAAAGATGGCCAATTTGGCTCAAACGGTAAACGTTCTTCAAGCTGTGATTTTGACCAAGGAAGAGAAAATGATTTTAACACCTACGTATCACGTCATGAAAATGTACAATGTGCATCATGATGCTAAATTATTGCCTTTAACCTTCGAATCACCAAAATATACCTATAACGGAGAATCGCTGCCTGCGATTACAGCCTCTGCTTCCTTAGATCAAAACGATGCGGTGAATATATCCTTAGTCAATATCGATTCAAAAAAATCGAATAAGGTTTCCATTGATCTCGCTGAATTAAAAGTTAAAAAAATCGAAGCGATGATTTTAAAATCCGGAAAATTGCAAGATCACAATACTTTTGAGAACCCGGAAAATATTAAGCCGGTTGAATTTAAGTCGTATCAATTTAAACAAGGAAAATTGGATATTGAACTTCCTCCTTTTTCAGTAGTAATGATAAAAGGAACCAAATAAATTGGAGTAGTATTAGAACGAAGTGGTTGGAGTAAGTGATGCAAAGCAATCTAAACACTCTAAACTCCTTCAAAATGTGAGAGAGAAAAGAATGAAGAATTATGTAATAGGCTTGGATTATGGTACAGATTCCGTTCGGGCTGTTTTAATCGACACGGCAGATGGAAGAGAACTGGCATCCGAAGTGCATTGGTATAAACGATGGAAAGAAGGAGCCTTCTGCAACGCTTCCGCCAACCAATTCCGACAACATCCGTTAGACCATATTGAAGGGCTGGAGCACACCATAAAGTCGACCGTCCAAAAGAGCAAAGTCGCGCCACAGGATATAAAAGGGATTTGCATCGATACTACCGGGTCTTCCCCGGTTCCGGTCACCAAAGAGGGCGTACCCTTGGCCATGGTAGAGGGCTTTACGGAAAATCCCAATGCCATGATGGTGTTATGGAAGGACCACACGGCCATAAAAGAAGCAGACGAAATAAATAACCTTGCCGCAAATTGGGGAGGTGAAAACTATACCAAATATGTTGGGGGTATTTACTCTTCAGAATGGTTTTGGGCTAAAATTCTACATATTTCCAGAGTGGACGAATCGGTAAAGAAAGCCGCCTACACGTGGATGGAACATTGTGATATGATGACCTACCTTCTCATAGCGGAAAAAGATGTAAATTCTTTTAAGCGCAGCCGATGTGCGGCAGGCCACAAAGCCATGTGGCATACCGATTGGAATGGGCTTCCACCCAAAGAATTTTTAGATAAGTTAGACCCTTATTTGGGAGAACTTAGAAGCCGTCTCTATCAAGAAACCTATACGTCTAATGAAATAGCCGGAAAGCTAAGTGAGGAATGGGCAGAAAAATTGGGTCTTACCACAGATACCGTAGTTGCCGTAGGCACCTTCGACGCCCATGCCGGAGCTGTTGGTGCCAAGATAGAGGAGCATTCTTTGGTACGGGTAATGGGAACATCAACCTGTGATATTCTAGTTGCGGGGGAAGAGGAAGTAAACTATAAAACCATTAAAGGTATTTGCGGACAAGTCGATGGATCGGTTATTCCGGGGCTTATAGGTCTGGAAGCCGGACAATCGGCTTTTGGAGATCTGTTGGCCTGGTTTAAGGATGTGCTTTCCTGGCCCGTGGAGCATTTGGTTATGACTTCAGGAATTCTTTCTGAAGAACAGAAACAGAATTTAAAAGAAGAAATAGAGATCAATTTTATTAAAAAGCTGTCCGACGCAGCAGAAGCCATTCCCATTGAAGATAGTATCCCCATAGCGCTGGACTGGATTAACGGGCGACGTACTCCGGACGCTGACCAAAATTTAAAAAGTGCCATCGCGGATTTGTCTTTGGGGAGTAAAGCCCCCCATATTTTTAAAGCCTTAATCAATGCCATATGTTTTGGTTCCAAAAAAATTGCCGATCGCTTTAAAGAAGAGGGGATACAGATAAATACCGTAGTAGGCATCGGCGGAGTGGCCAGAAAATCGCCCTACGTAATGCAAACCCTAGCGAATGCTATGAATATGCCAATTAAAGTGGCAGCTTCTGATCAGGCACCTGCATTAGGGGCAGCCATATACGCCGCTGTAGCTGCCGGAATTTATAGTACTGTCAACGAGGCAGCCTTAAAAATGGGAAGTGATTTTGAAGCGGAATA
>CAYTDS010000085.1:7173-8516 GCA_964436555.1 uncultured Flavobacteriaceae bacterium
GCCCCCAAATTAAAAGATTCACTAATAAAAAAACACTACGAACGTAAGCACGGCAAAGATGCCTATTACGGACAGTAACCATTAACTTCAAATTTTTATGATTGCAGAAATAGCGGAGAAAGAAATATGGTTTGTTACGGGAAGTCAACATTTATATGGCCCCGAAACATTACAACAGGTAGCACTAAATTCTCAGGAAATTGTCAAAGGATTGAATGCTTCTAGTCATATTCCGGTAAAATTAATTTACAAACCAACGGTTAAAACACCCAATGAAATAACCGAATTATGTCAGCAAGCCAGTTCAAATAACCAGTGTATTGGGATTATTACTTGGATGCATACCTTTTCTCCCGCAAAAATGTGGATAAAAGGATTGAGTTTGCTAACCAAACCTATATGCCATTTGCATACCCAGTTCAATGCCGAAATACCTTGGGACAGTATAAATATGGATTTTATGAATTTAAACCAATCCGCTCATGGAGATAGAGAGTTTGGTCATATGATGACGCGGATGCGCAAGAAGCGTAAAATAGTAGTGGGTCATTGGAAAGAGGAACGGGTTCAGCAAAAAATAGGAAATTGGACCAGAGTAGCGTTGGGTTGGAACGAGTTCCAAAATTTAAAAGTAGCGCGCATTGGTGATAATATGCGGGAAGTGTCGGTAACCGATGGCGATAAGGTAGAAGCTCAGTTGCGTTTCGGTTTTTCAGTAAACGGTTATGATTCTTCGGATGTGGTCAAGAAAATGAATACGCTTTCCGAGAAGCAGATAGCAGATTTGGTAAAGGTGTATGAGGCAGATTATACTTTGGTAGATGTATTGTTGGAAACGGGGAGTAAACGGCAATCCCTTATTGATGCCGCTAAAATTGAATTGGGATTACGCTCCTTTTTGGAAGAAGGAGGATTTAAGGCCTTTACCGATACGTTTGAAAATCTTGGGGAGCTGAAACAGTTGCCTGGAATAGCAACGCAACGCCTAATGGCAGATGGTTACGGTTTTGGAGGTGAAGGCGACTGGAAAACCGCCGCCATGCTTCGTGCCTTAAAAGTTATGGCTATCGGGCTACCCGGAGGTACCTCCTTTATGGAAGATTATACCTACCATTTTACCCCTCAGAAATCCTATGTCCTGGGCTCGCATATGTTGGAAATATGTCCATCTATTGCGGATAAAAGACCCACTTGTGAAGTACACCCCCTAGGTATCGGCGGTAAGGAAGATCCGGTGCGTTTGGTCTTTAATGCGCCTGCCGGACCGGCATTGAATGTTTCTCTGGTGGATTTAGGAAACAGGTTTAGATTGATTGTGAATGAAGTAGAAGCTGTGGACCCTA
>CAYTDS010000086.1:0-4797 GCA_964436555.1 uncultured Flavobacteriaceae bacterium
TGGAATTCCATGCTATTAGACTTCCCGGATTTTCGGTTGGAATTTATTTCAAATTTAGCCAAAGAAGCCAAGTATCGCCTATTTTTATTGAGTAATACGAATGCCCTCCATATTCCGCATGTAAAAAAAATAATGGGTTCGGATAAATTCAATCGATTCAGAAATTCCTTTGAACAGTTTTATTTATCCCATGAAATTCAGCTTAGAAAACCCAATACTGAGGTTTATCAATTTGTTTTAGATCAAAACGGCTTACAAGCGGAGGAAACCTTTTTTATAGATGACACCAAAGAGAATACAGAGGCTGCTGCTCAATTAGGAATAAGGACATGGAATTTAAAGGTAGGCTTGGAAGATATCATTCATCTTAAAACCAAATTATAGGATGTTGGATCTTATTTTATGTATTCTTTTATCTAGTTTACTGTTTGTTATTTTCAAACTTTTCGAAGTTTACAGGGTACAAACCCTATATGCCATAGTTGTTAATTATACCGTTGCATGTGCCGTAGGTTTTTTTTTATTTGAAGGAGAGGCAACCGTACCGCAAGTAGTTCAGAAGCCGTGGTTACCTTATACAGTTGCGTTGGGTCTCCTTTTTATAACTGTTTTTCATCTTATGGCTCAAACATCGCAGCAATTGGGTGTTTCTGTTGCTTCCGTTGCTTCCAAGATGTCATTAGTTATTCCTGTGCTGTTGGGGGTTTTATTGTATAAAGAACATTTAAGTTTCTTAACTATTATCGGTGTAATTCTGGCATTGACCGCAGTGTACCTTACCTCTCTTAAAAAGAAATCTGTCGTTGTAAAACTGGAATCCATAAAACTTCCTTTGTTGCTTTTTATAGGTTCGGGTCTTATTGATGCCAGTATTAAGTATTTTCAAGAAAGGCTAATAGCAACTGCTGATTTTTCCTTGTTTTCGGCTTCTGTTTTTGGTTCCGCTGCCCTTTTTGGAACCCTGTTAATACTTCTAATGTGGTTCAAAACACCGATAAAATTTAATTTGAGAAATATTTTAGGTGGCATTGCACTTGGGGTACCCAATTATTTTACAATTTTTTTTCTTCTAAGAGCGCTTAAATACGGAGGTCTCACAAGTGCCTCTGTATTTACTATAGTCAATGTTGGGGTAGTATTACTTTCTACCCTTCTCGGTATTCTTTTATTTAAAGAGAAGTTAAGTTTAAAGAACTGGGCGGGTATTGTATTGGCAATAATTAGCATTGTGCTTGTCATCTTATTTTAATGGGCCCTACGGATAAGCATACCTTTAAAACAGTTGATAGACCCTCAACCGAAATCCTTTTTAAGGAACAGAACAGTAAATTCTACGGATATGTATTTCCCTTGGTGGATGCCGAGGCGGTGAAGGGAATTATTGAGGGCTTAAGGAGAAAGTATCCTACCGCCAATCACGCTTGCTATGCGTGGCGAATAGGAATTAACGAAGTAATTTATAAAGTACACGATGACGGAGAACCCAACAATTCGGCAGGCATGCCTATTTATGGGCAAATATTGTCCTTTGATGTTACCAATATTTTGGTTGTCGTGGTCCGAATTTTTGGAGGCACAAAACTTGGCGTTGGTGGTTTAATGAGTACTTATAAAACCACGGCTCAAATGGCATTGGCTTGCTGTGAAATAATTGAAAAAACCGCACAGTCTAAGTTATTGGTTTCCTGCAAATATGATGAATTGGAAAAGGTGATGCGTATAGTTAAGCATCATCAACTCGAGATAATATCCCAAGCTGTGGAACTTAATTGTTCTTTTGTAATAGGTGTCCCTAAAAATCAAACAAACAGGATGGTTGCTCTTTTGGAAGTTAATTTTGGGATTAAGGTTAAAATAGTATAAATCTTAGATTGGCGATAAATCTATTTTCTTCAAAAGATAATCCGGACATTTAATTGGTCGCTTAGTTTTCATATCAATAAAAGCTAAAACCGTGTTGGCTTCAATAAGAATTTCGTTTGCCTCATTAAGGATTTTATAGTCGAATTCTATCTTAACAAAGGGTCTTTTTTTTAGATAGGTTTGCACGGTTATCAGGTCATCATAGAGGGCTGATTTTTTATAATTTATAGAAAGGGAAAATACGGGCAACATTATACCACTTTCTTCCATGCTTTTGTAAGAAAAGCCCAAAGATCGTAACCACTCTACCCTTCCCATCTCCAAATATTGCGGGTAGTTCCCGTGGTACACCACTCCCATTTGATCTGTTTCTCCATACCGAACACGAAAAGAAATAGAATTAAAACCCATGATATTTAAGTTAAAAAGTTTATATTTAAACCATCGTCTATTGTTCCCCCGAACATGAGGAAAAAAAAGGGAAAATTCAACCCAATATGATTTTTTTTTTAGATTAATTGTTCACATATTTGTAGTCAGCTTAGAGCTGAAAATTCCGGTTTGAACTTTAATCAAAAAGCTTAAACAACTAACCAACATAATAAGAGAATTTTAATACAATGAGTGTTACTGCCAATTCCGTATGGAAAAATTGCTTGGGTTTTATCCAAGATAATATCCAACCGCAGGCATTCAAAACCTGGTTTGAGCCTATAAAGCCAGTTAAATTATCTGATAATGCTTTAAGTATTCAAGTTCCCAGTAAATTTTTTTACGAATGGCTGGAGGAACATTATGTTAAGTTGTTAAAGGTTGCCCTAACTAAGGAATTAGGAGAATCTGCCAAACTAGTTTACATCATAAAGATGGAAAACACATACGGGAATAGGGAGCCGTTTACAGAAAAAATCCCCAGTACCAATAGAGCTACTATGGCTCCTCAAGAATTGGATGTCCCTATAAAATCAAAAAATCCGGAGTTAAAAAATCCATTTGTAATTCCTGGTATTCGGAATATAAAGATTGAATCTCAACTTAATCCCAATTACAGTTTTGAAAACTTTTTGGAGGGTGACTCCAACCGCTTGGCCAGATCTGCCGGTATGGCTGTGGCGAATAAACCCGGAGGAACTTCATTTAATCCATTGTTGGTTTTTGGTGGAGTAGGATTAGGAAAAACACATCTTGCCCATGCGATTGGCGTTGAAATAAAAGATAAATATCCGGAGCGTACAGTGCTGTATATTTCTGCTGAAAAATTTACACAACAGTACATTGAATCGGTAAAAAAGAATACTAGAAATGATTTTATCCATTTCTATCAATTAATAGATGTACTAATTATTGATGATGTTCAGTTCTTATCCGGTAAATCCGGTACGCAGGACGTTTTCTTTCATATTTTCAATCATTTACACCAAAATGGGAAGCAGGTAATCTTAACATCAGACAAAGCACCTGTAGACATGCAGGATATAGAACAACGGTTATTATCCCGTTTTAAATGGGGACTTTCTGCTGAATTACAAACTCCCGATTATGAAACCCGAGTTTCAATTTTAAAAAATAAATTATATCGCGATGGCGTCGAAATGCCGGACGATATTATTGATTATGTAGCTAAACATATCAAATCAAATATTCGTGAATTGGAAGGAGCAATTATATCACTTATTGCCCAATCCTCTTTTAATAAAAAAGAAGTTACTTTAGAATTGGCCCAGCATGTGGTAGAAAAGTTTGTTAAAAATACCAAACGCGAGGTTTCTATTGATTATATACAAAAAGTGGTTTCAGATTACTTTGAAATGGATGTCGCTACGCTGCAGTCTAAAACACGAAAAAGACATATTGTACAAGCTAGGCAACTCGCAATGTTCTTTGCTAAAAAGTTTACTAAAGCTTCTTTGGCCAGTATTGGCTCTCAGATTGGAAAAAGAGATCATGCAACCGTACTACATGCCTGTAAAACAGTTGATAATTTGGCCGAGACTGACAAGCAGTTTAGAAAGTATATAGACGATCTCAGTAAGAAATTTTCATAAAGTTTTAAGATGACTACCAAAATTTTAATGGTATGCCTCGGAAATATCTGTAGGTCGCCATTAGCAGAGGGTATTCTTAAAAGTAAAATTGATTCCAATAAGATAAAAGTGGATTCGGCAGGAACTGGTGGCTACCATATAGGTAAAGGTCCGGATACTCGAAGTGTTCTCATAGCTAAAAGGTATCATATTGATATCGCTAATCAACGTTGCCGACAGTTTTCCAAACAAGACTTTATGGATTTTGACGTTATTTATGTTATGGATAAGAATAACCATAAGACTTTGTTGAACCTTGCAGAGAATAGCGAACAGGTCTCCAAAATAAAATTATTGATGGATGAAGTCGATTTAAAGGCAAAAGAAGTTCCTGATCCATATTATGATGACATGGAAAAGTTTGATGAAGTATTCCATTTAATTGATAAGGCTTGTACTGCAATAGCTAAAAACTTAAATAGGATTTAATGGACGAAATTGGCATTTCTTTGGGAAAGTTATTTTTAATTCCAACCACTTTAGGAGATAATGAACCTTTGGAAGTATTACCAATTTCTATCAAAAGAACTATAGAAAATGTAGATTATTATATAGTGGAAAATGAAAGGACTGCACGTCATTTTATAAAAAAGATAAGTTCAAAAAAACAACAATCCGCACTACAGATTTATCTCTTAAATAAATTTACAGAACCCGAAGTGTTACCTACATTTCTACAACCCTGCTTCGACGGGAAAAATGTGGGAATTATTTCAGAAGCGGGATGTCCCGGAATAGCAGACCCCGGCGCAGACATAGTGCAAATAGCACATAAAAAGGGAATTCAGGTAGTTCCTCTAGTTGGACCTTCTTCCATTTTATTGGCACTCATGGCAAGTGGGCTTAACGG
>CAYTDS010000086.1:4897-8457 GCA_964436555.1 uncultured Flavobacteriaceae bacterium
CTCTAGTTGGACCTTCTTCCATTTTATTGGCACTCATGGCAAGTGGGCTTAACGGACAAAATTTTGCATTTAACGGTTATTTACCCATTGATATATCTGAACGGAAAGGTGCAATTAAAAAAATAGAACGGATATCCAGAGAAAATAATCAGACGCAACTATTTATAGAAACACCCTATCGTAATGATAAACTGTTTACGGAATTAATAAGAACGCTGGCTCCTAATACCCTTTTATGCGTTGCTTCGGAATTAACTTTGACTTCAGAATTTATTGCAACAAAGACTGTAAATGAATGGAAGAATTTTTCTTTAGATCTTCATAAGAAGCCAACAATCTTTATTATTCAGGCATAAAAAAGCCCCAGTGTTCTGCTGAGGCTCTCTCATTTTCATATTTATAACTCTTAAATTTTTGGGTTTTGCTTTGGCGTAATATGGGATATATCATAACCAGAAAACTTTTTCATGTAATATTGTATACTACTTCCGTAATCGTCATTAAAATTCAGCTCTCCATAAGAACGTAAATACTTTTTCACATTACCGGGACCTGCCAAATGAGCCGCAGCTAATATTCCGGATTCTGTTATTTCAATACCTCTAATTCGCTTGCCTACAAAACGATCAATATCCTTTCTTAAGATCCACTTGTTGCGCGCAACATTAGTATGAAATGCCTTTTCTTGCAGAATGGGATCATTTAAAAAACGGGTAGCATTGTAAACTCCCATTAACTCAAGGGTTCCGATACCAAATTGATATTTACCTAAATACCCTAATGTATTAATAGTAAAATAATTTCCTTGAGATTCTTTAAAAGCCAAAGCCTCTTTAAAACCAATATAGGACGATCCCAGAAAAGGAGGTGCAACCATGGTTGGCGTAAAAATAGTTTTGTTTTTGGGGAACAAAACTGCAGTAGGTTCATTTACTTTAAGAGTTAAAGGAACTTCCACTTTTGGTGTGGTTTTAAATCCAAAACTAATTAAAATAAAAGTCATGATAAGAGGACAAAAAAAAGCTATCCACTTTCTCATATTGTTGTTTTCTTAAGACTTACAGCAAAAAAAGGCTTGCTTAAATTTCACTTGACAAATATACGGTTGAATATGACCTACCGGATTTCTTAAGGCTTAAGATTTTCACAAAAATGCCCTTTTTTAGTTAATAAGTACTAAAAATCAGCCCATCAGCTCAACGCTTAATGCTCTGTGAGTTAATCCATCGGATGTATTGTTCCTTATTTTGGTTGTGCTGCGCTAAGGTTTTAGCAAACTTGTGATATCCAAAATTCTCTACATTGGCTACAAAATAATAAAAATCGTGCTTTTCAGGATTTAGTACAGCGTCAATGGCTGTTATGTCTGGCATAGCTATGGGGCCAGGAGGTAGCCCTGCATACCTATATGTATTATAAGGTGAATCTATTTCTAGGTCTTTGTAAAGTACTCTTTTGTAAACAGTATTAAAATCTCCGGAATGGAGTTTTAATGCATATATTACTGTAGGGTCTGCTTGTAAAAGCATATTTTTTTGTAGTCTGTTTAAATAAACGCCCGCAACTCTTGGACGTTCATCAACCTTGGCAGTTTCCTTATGGACTATGGACGCCAAAGAAATTACCTCTAATGGAGTCAAACCAAGCTGTTGAGATTTTTTAATGCGTTCTTCATTCCAAAATCGCTTGTATTCTTTTAACATACGATCTCTGAAATCTATGGCAGAGGTGTTCCAAAAGAACTCATAACTATTGGGGATGTACATGGCTAACTTGGTAAGTTCGTTAAATCCATTAGCATTTAAAAAGACGGGATCATTAAATGCGTTCAATAGCGAAATACTATCAGCTTCGATTTGCATGGCAATTCGTCCAGACAAACTTGATAGTGTTTCTTGATTGTTAAATGACACTTTAACAGGAATATTATTGTTTCTCAAATTATTAACAATGTCATTATTGTTCATTCCACTTTTTAAGATATACTTCCCTGCTTTAATATTTGAGATGTAGCCTTTTCTCTGGGCTATTTTTTCGAAAGTGCTTATATCCTCAAGTAAAGGTGTTAATAGCGTACGGACTTCCGTAAAAGAGGAACCTGAAGGGATAAACAACTGGGTTTCACTATCGGAAAATTTGGTATTTGGAGAAAAAACAGCATTGTAGACCATGTAGGCAAATGCGCCGCCGACTACTATTCCGGCAAGCACTATAAACAATAAGATTTTTTTTATGTACATAATCTATTTATCTTTTGAAATAAAATTTCATTTTTAAAACCAGCAACAGAACGAATCCAATCTTTTTTTATACCTACTTCTTCAAATCCCATTTTTCTAAATACATGTAAACTACTTAAATTATCTTCAAGCACATTGGCATAAACCTGTCTTAGCCCAAGTATAGTAAAGGAATAACTGCAAAGTAGTTCAATAGCCTGAGTAGCTACTCCTTTATTACGTTCACTTTTATCAGCAATTACAATTCCAATTCCCGCACGTAAATTTCCCGGATCAAAATCAAATAAATCAATTAGACCTATTAGGGAATGATCTTTTTTACAAATGCACAAGCGCAATTGCTTTACTTCATATATATCCTTATGGGCATTATTCAGATACAACTGCAGAACATGCTTGGAATATGGAGTGGTTGTGCCACTAATCTCCCATATGGACATATCATTCTCCGTAAGAAACAAAAAATCCAGATCTTCTGCTTCTAAAGCTCTAAGGTAAATTGATTCACCTTTTAGATTTAACATTTTATTATTCCTTTAAAAACAAACTTGGCTGGACCAATTAGATAGATGTTTTTATAACCTTCGGATGTACAATCAAACTTTACGGCCAGTTCACCTCCTAATGTTATTATTTTAATATGTTTTTTTGTAGAAATTCCGAGATGATGAGCAACCAATGCAACTGCTGTAACTCCTGTTCCACAAGATAATGTTTCATCTTCTACCCCACGTTCATAAGTCCTGACTGAAAAAGAATCTGGAGATAGTTGTTTTACAAAATTAATATTACTCCCATTTTTTCCATACAACCCAAAGCGTAATTTAGCTCCTTCTTTGGCTACATTAAAATTCTCTAAATCAGTAACAAATTGCACGTGATGCGGAGAACCTGTGTTTAAAAAGGAATGATTGTTCTTTTTAGCAATTTCCGGAACATCTTGCATTTTAAGACTAATAATGTCATTTTCTATGGTTGCTAAATGAACTCCATCTATGGCCGAAAAAGTTGCTACTGTATCAATTAACTGCAACTCTTTGGCGAAAGCCACTAAGCACCTTCCTCCATTACCACACATGCTGCCTTCTTTACCATCCGAGTTGAAGTAAACCATTTTAAAATCAAAATCATCGTCCTGCTCCAGTAGGATTAATCCATCTGCTCCTATTCCAAATTTTCTGTCGCACAAGGACGCTACCTGCCTTTGTGAGTCCTTCGGAAAAACAGCTTTCCTATTATCAATCATAACAAAGTCATTTCCGGTGCCTTGATATTTAAAAAATGACAACTCCATATATTAAATTAAGCTACAAAGATAGA
>CAYTDS010000087.1:0-8401 GCA_964436555.1 uncultured Flavobacteriaceae bacterium
TCGAGGCGGGACTTGAACCCGCACGAACTAATGTTCATTGGATTTTAAGTCCAACGTGTCTACCAATTCCACCACTCGAGCATTAAACTAGTGGCTTTAAACGACCTTCTTGTAAAAAAAAACTCCACCCTTGGTGACTGAGCGGAGTCGAAGTCGAGCGAAAAACGGGATTCGAACCCGCGACCTCAACCTTGGCAAGGTTGCGCTCTACCAACTGAGCTATTTTCGCATTAATTTTATTTAAAAGAACGTTGCGACCTCAATCCGCCGGAGGCGGACTGCGCTCTAAACCAGAGACCTCGGGAAGCTTTTTCGCATTAACAGTTTTAAAGAACTTATTTAGCCTTAATCTAATTATGGAGGAATTTACTCCATAATAACCCCGGCATTTTTCAAAGACGCGGATGCAAATTTAATACAATTCTATAAAAAGCAAAGGAATTTAATACAAAAGCACTAAAAATTTAAATGTAAGAGTAAAAGGGTACTATAAATCAATACATTCTGAACTAAGCTTTCTTTTTTCTAGTTAGTAACCGCTTGATTTCATTGAGCTTCATAAGAGCTTCCACGGGAGTTAGGGTATTTATATCCAAATGAGTAATCTCATCTTTTATCTGTTCTAAAAGAGGATCATCTAAGTTAAAAAAGCTTAATTGTATTTCACTTTGCGCCACTTGTAATTTATCTGTGAGTTCTTCACTAGAGTGCGATTTTTCAAGCTTTTTAAGTATTTTATTGGCTTTAGAGATTACTTGTTGCGGCATTCCGGCCATTTTTGCTACATGAATACCAAAACTATGTTCACTACCTCCTGCAACTAATTTTCTTAAAAAAAGAACATTATCTTTCAGTTCTTTGACAGAGACATTGTAGTTTTTAATTCTGGGCATTGTAGATGCCATTTCATTTAGCTCATGATAATGGGTAGCAAAAAGAGTCTTTGCTCTGGCAGGATGTTCATGCAAATATTCAGAAATGGCCCAAGCAATGGAAATACCATCATAGGTACTGGTTCCTCTGCCTATTTCATCTAAAAGTACCAAACTTCGCTCGGAGAGGTTATTTAGAATTGAGGCAGTTTCATTCATTTCTACCATGAAAGTAGATTCACCCATGGAAATGTTATCGCTGGCACCTACTCGAGTAAATATTTTATCTACGTAACCGATTTTTACAGATTCTGCCGGAACAAAACTTCCCATTTGTGCTAAAAGGACTATGAGCGCAGTTTGCCTTAAAATAGCCGATTTACCGCTCATGTTGGGTCCTGTAATCATAATGATTTGTTGCTCTTCCCGGTTTAAAATAACGTCATTAGCAATGTATTGTTCACCTAAAGGAAGCTGTTTTTCAATTACGGGATGACGCCCATTTTTAATGAACAGCTCTGTAGAATCATTCATAACGGGCATTGTGTAATTGTTCTCTTTGGCAAGCTGTGTAAAACCACAAAGACAATCTAATTGAGCTATGAGATGAGCATTGTTTTGAACAGGATTAATATATTCTTGCATCCAAACCAGAAGTTGCGAGAATAGCTGCTGCTCAAGAATTAGTATCTTTTCTTCTGCACCCAGAATTTTGGCTTCATAATCTTTGAGTTCTTCTGTAATGTAACGTTCTGCATTCACTAAAGTTTGCTTGCGTATCCAGTCTTCCGGAACTTTATCTTTATGTGTATTGCGAACTTCAATATAATAACCAAAAACATTGTTGGAAGCTATTTTCAAGGAATTGATACCGCTACGTTTGGCTTCTCTTTCCAACATTTTATCCAAATAATCTTTTCCTGAAAAAGCTAAATTTCTAAGCTCATCTAAAGTTTCAGAATAACCTTGTGCAATGGTACTTCCTTTTAGAATATTTACCGGAGCACCTTCGTTAATCATTTCCTTTATTTTATTTCTTAAAAGATCACAAGTATGCAATTGATCTCCGATAAGGCTTAATGCATCATTACTGTTTTCTGAGGTTAATTGTTTTATGGGAACAACAGCTTCTAATGAGTTTTTTAATTGAACAACTTCTTTGGGATTTATTTTACCTGTTGCTACCTTGGATATGAGACGTTCCAAATCTCCTATTTGCTTTATGTAATGCTGTAATTTACTTAGGGTTTGTTCGTCTACGAGTAAGTGGGCAATTATTTGGTGACGTCTTCGTATTTTTTCAATATTTTTAAGAGGAAGAGCCAACCATCTTTTAAGCATTCGGCCCCCCATAGGAGATATGGTTTTGTCTATAATGTCTAAAAGAGTAACTGCACTGGGATTGTTAGATTGATACAATTCCAAATTTCTAATAGTAAATCGGTCCATCCAAATATGCTCCTCTTCAGCGATACGCTGTAAGGTTCCAATGTGCTGCAGTTGTCTGTGTTGAGTTTCAGAAAGATAATGCAGTACCACTCCGGAAGCAATTATACCATGATGTAAATGATCTACACCAAAGCCTTTAAGTGTTTTTGTTTTAAAATGCTGTGTTAAGGTTTCTAAGGCGTAATCTTCTTGATAAACCCAATCTTCCATGAAAAACACATGCAGTTCTTTACCAAACAGCTCATAAAACTCTTTTTTATTTGCTTTAGATACCAAGACTTCATTGGGGGAAAAATTCTGCAATAATTTGTCTACTTGTTCCTCTGAGCCTTCAGCAGTTAGAAATTCTCCGGTAGAGATGTCTAAAAAAGAAACCCCAATTTTTATTCTTCCAAAGTGAAGAGCGCACAAAAAATTGTTGGTTTTGGAATGTAAAATATCATCATTAAAAGCAACCCCTGGCGTTACCAGTTCTGTAACGCCACGTTTAACAATGGTTTTAGTCTGTTTAGGATCTTCCAGTTGATCGCAGATAGCCACACGTTGCCCGGCTTTTACCAACTTGGGTAAATAGGTATTTACAGAATGATGTGGAAAACCAGCTAGTTCTGTACGGTCACCACCATTGTTACGATGAGTTAAGATAATCCCCAATATTTGAGATGCCTTAACGGCATCTTCGCCAAAGGTTTCATAAAAATCTCCTACTCTAAAAAGCAACAAAGCATCAGGATATTTGGTCTTGATAGCATTGTACTGTTTCATCAAAGGGGTTTCCTTTTTTGTGTTTTCTGTCTGATCCAAAAGCAATTATATTACTTATTTTTACTCAAAATATCAACTTGTCTAAGGTAGGGTTTTCTCTATGGAATTGAAACCATTGTTGATATTTTGAGGATAACTTTACACTAATGTAAGCCACACAAAAAGACTTTAATAAAAGCATAAATGCCTAAAAGAAAATTAGAGAATAGTGAATTGAGCAGATTAAGTATAGATGACTTCAGAACCTCATCGAAAACTCCTATACTACTTATTCTAGACAACCTAAGGAGTCTAAATAACATAGGATCTGTTTTTAGAACGGCCGATGCTTTTCTCATTGAAAAGATCTTTTTATGTGGCATCACAGCCACCCCTCCTCATAAGGATATTCACAAAACCGCTCTTGGCGCCACCGAAAGTGTGGCGTGGGAATATATGGATAATACCCTCGAGGCTTTAAAAAAGTTAAAGGAAACAGGCTACACCACTGTGGCTGTGGAACAAGCTCGGGATGCCGTGGAACTCCATCAATTTCAAATAGAGTTGGGTGGTAAATATGCACTCGTTTTTGGTAATGAGGTTAAAGGTGTGTCCCAGGAAGTAGTTACCGCATGCGATTTAGTTTTGGAAATTCCTCAATATGGCACAAAACATTCTTTAAATGTTGCAGTAAGTGCGGGGATTGTAGTTTGGGATCTTTGGGCTAAATACCGTTCATTACAATAGCAAAAAAGCCCAACCGAAGTTGGGCCAGAAGTATAGTTTGAGTTAGTTAGTTTCTCATTAGAGCGGTGCAATTACGTAAATCGGTAGGTTATTTCCAAGTAATTTTATAAAAATTATCACAAAACTAAAGCCCAAGCGCATATTTTTGAATTTGCTCAAGAATAAATTCATAGTCTTTTGGGTCTTCAACAAAATCTAAGCTGCTATTATCTATAATTAAGCTTTTGCGTTCAGGGTAGCTTTTTAAAAAATCAAAATATCCCTTGTTAATTTTATCCAGATATTCCGGTTCAATGTGCTGTTCATAAGTTCTCCCACGCTTTTTGATGTTTGCAAGAAGTCGGGCAGTATCTTGATAAAGAAATATATAAATTTTGGGTTTTATAACTTCCTTGTACATAAAACCAAATATTTTTCTATATAAATTAAACTCTTCCTCCTGCAAGGTAATTTTAGCAAAAATGAGCGATTTAAAGCTTTCGTAATCGCTGACCATAAAACTCTTAAACAAGTCCGGCTGAGAGGTGTCTTCTGTAAATTGTTGATACCTGTCTGCTAAAAAAGACATTTCCAATGGCAAGGCATACCGACTCTGATTCTCATAGAATTTTGGTAAAAAAGGATTATCCGCAAAACGCTCTAAAACCAATTTCGCATTAAAATCGGTTGCAATTTTAGTTGCTAAGGTTGTTTTGCCAGCTCCAATATTGCCTTCAATTGCAATAAAGTGAAGCTGTGCGAAGAGCTCTTCTCTACTCTTGTAAAGAGGCTTTTGAATTTTTTTCAAAACACTTTTGTCTTTACATTCTTGTAGTAGATTTCTAGTGTCTTTTAATAATTTTGGATGATAAAATTGCGGTGCAATGTCTGACAATGGTTTTAGAACAAAATTTCTTAGGTGTAAATTAGGATGGGGTATTTTAAGATGCTCTAATTGCAGTTGTTCCTGACCATAATACAATATATCGATATCTATGTTTCTTGGTTGGTAGCCTTCTTCCTCATTTCGTATTCTTCCCATTTGGGTTTCAATATCCAAAACGGAACTTAAAATATCATTTGGTGCTTTTTCAGTAGTTATACCAATACAGATATTCAAAAAATCAGCTCCATCAAAACCCCAGGCAGGACTTTCGTAAACATGAGAAATGGCTAAAATATTGCCAATAGATTTTTTCAACAAGAATACAGCCTCTTGTAAATGGTATAGCCTATCACCAAGATTGCTGCCAAGAGAAAAATAAACGATACTTAATTTGGTCATATTAGAACGTAAAATTCGGAAAAGAAACTGAGATGTTTAGATATAAATTCAACCATTTTAGGAATGGACTTTTTTTAAACGTTACAATTAATTTTTCCTATAATTGGCAAAAACAACAGATGAACATTGGTTATCTTTGCCTCCAATATTAATAACATAAGTTAAATGAATTTTTTAAGAAATTTGTTGGCAGCTATTTTGGGCTGTATTATCGCCTTTGGAATTATTTTCTTTATGTTCCTAATTTTCATATCTCTTATAGGAAATATGGAAGATGGCGTGGTAATTAAAAATAATAGCGTTTTGGAGCTTCAAATCCAAAAACCTCTAAATGACTATGTGGGTAATAGCGATGAAGACCCTTTTTCCGGCTTATTTTCCGAATCACAAGGATTGGATGATATTTTGCACGCAATAGCTGTGGCAAAAAAAGATGACAATATTAAAGGCATAAGCATTACCAATAATTTCCTTTTGGCTGGAATGGCTCAAACACAGGCTATCCGTAAGGCTCTTGAAGATTTTAAGGATTCAGGCAAATTTATTTATGCCTATAGTGATTTTTTTATGCAAAAAGATTACTACCTCGCTAGTGTTGCAGACGAAATCTATTTGAATGAAATAGGAGCAGTTGATTTTAAGGGTTTATCCACGGAGGTACTTTTTTTTAAGGATTTTCAAGAGAAATCAGGAATAAAGATGGAAGTAATACGTCACGGGAAATACAAAAGTGCTGTAGAACCCTTTTTGGCTAATGAAATGAGTAATGACAACAGAACCCAAATTAAAGAACTGTTGGATTCTCTGTGGGATGCAATAATTGAGGACATAGCCCTCAGCAGAAAGATATCACCGGAGGAACTTAACACGATTGCGGACACCCTAGGCGGACGGACGGCAAAGTATGCTAATTTTTCCGGCTTGGTAGATGGCACAGTACATTTTGATCAATATGAAGAGTTTTTGAAAACTGCAGCAGGTATTTCATCGGATAAGGACGTACCTTATGTGGCCCTCAACGATTACATCAAATTTGCTAAGAATAAAAATTCAGTTTCTAGTAAAGACAGGATTGCAGTTATTTATGCTCAGGGTGATATTTTTTACGGAGAAGGTAGCGCCACTATAATTGGTCAAGGAATTATTGGAGATGCGTTAAAAAAAGCAAGAGATGATAAAAATGTAAAAGCAGTAGTGTTACGGGTAAATTCGCCAGGGGGAAGTGCAATTGCATCCGATATTATTTGGAGGGAAGTAGAAATCACCAAAGCATCTAAACCTGTTGTAGTCTCCATGGGAGATTATGCAGCCTCAGGGGGTTATTATATTGCCGTGGGTGCGCATAAAATTTTTGCTGAACCAACTACAATCACAGGCTCCATTGGTGTTTTTGGAACCATTCCAAATATTTCTGAATTAGCAAATAAGATGGGCATTAATGCAGAACAAGTTGGCACTAACAAAAAGTCAGTTGATTATTCTTTTTTTGAGCCCATGAATGAGGAGTTTAGAGGCGATTTACAGGAGAGTATAGAGGATATTTATCAAACTTTCCTGAAAAGAGTATCGGAAGGGAGAAATATTTCTGTGGAAGAAGCGGACAAATTAGCTCAAGGCAGAGTTTGGAGCGGGACTGATGCAAAAAGGTTGGGTTTGGTAGATGAAATTGGCGGGCTAGACGATGCCATTGCCGCAGCTGCTGATTTGGCAGAAATAGAAACATACAGCATTCGAAAATTTCCAAAATATAAATCAGGTTTTGAACAGTTGATGGAGATGATGGGTGGAACAAGTGCCAAGGTTAAAGAAAGTTTAATAGAAGAAGAAATAGGATTAGAGGCCTATACCATTCTAAAACAGATAAAATCGGTCATGGAGCAAGAAGGAGTTCAAGCAAGATTGCCATTTGTCTTGTCTATCAAATAGTGTAAAAATTTTTCAATTTCATTAAATTTAGCCAGTTTTGAAGGCACTACCTAAAAGTTAAATTGAAGGATTTTATGACGCAGCAGGACAAAAGCTTAGCTTATTCTATTTACTTGTTTTTGGGAGCGTTTTTTATAACTTCTTTGGTGGTCTCAAATCTAATTTTTCAAAAATTTTTTTATTGGAAACCTTTTGGTGATTATACCGTTTTTGGGGCTAGTTTGTTTGAATTATCCGTAGGAATACTACCCTATCCAATTACCTTTCTAATTACAGACCTGATTTCTGAAATTTATGGCAAGCGAATGGCAAATCAAATTGTAACGGTAGGTATTTTTGCCTCTTTCTTTTCTATGGGGATTATTTTATTGGCTAATAAGGTTCCTGCTCTTCCTAATTCTCCTATCGGAGATGAAATGTTTAATACCGTTTTTGCACTTTCTCCAATTGCGGTATTAGCCTCCATGATGGCGTATTTATTTGCCCAGTATATAGATATTGCAATTTATCATTTTTGGAAAAAACTTACTAAAGGCAAACATCTTTGGCTTCGGAACAATTGTTCTACTTTTTTATCTCAATTTATTGATACGTTTACTGTGGTTGGACTCTTGTGTATTTTTCAGGTGCTCCCATGGAGTATGTTTTATGGTCTTGTGATAAGCGGCTTTATTTTTAAGATTTTTATAGCATTTCTGGACACCCCTTTTCTCTATTTTTTCGTATATCTTCTAAGAAAACGCTTTAAGTTGGCAGCTGGTCAGGAAATTCAGTTGGAAGCATAATAATATTGCCTAATTGTAGTTTAGTTAGTGTGGTAAAATTAAGATGGTATGAGATGAACATTGGTTAAAACCCGATGCTGATACCATTGAAGATTTGCGAAATCGCAGATTCATAAACACAGATATAGAACAAATAATTATTGATGTGATTAATTACCCTCGGCTCTTTGGGAATGTCCATCATTAAACAATAAATAACATATGAAAAAGAAAATAATACGCGGAATTCTCATTTTCTTCTTGTTAGTAGTGGGTGCTTTGGTGGCAGCCCCTTTTTTTCTAAAAGGCAAAATTGCTGACATCGTAAAGAACAAAGTAAATAATAGTATCAATGCCACTTTTGATTTTAGTGAAGCAGATCTAGCACTGTTCAGCACCTTTCCTAAAGCAAGCTTAATTTTAAAAAACATATCTGTTGTTAATAAAACGCCTTTTGAGGGTGATACACTCTTCGCATCCAAAGAGCTTAAATTAGACATGTCTATTAAAGAGCTATTCAAAGGAGCAAATGAGCCCATTGCCATTAGCAGTCTCACATTGGATGGGGCGCTATTAAACATTCGGGTAGATAAAGATGAAAACGCAAACTATGACATTGCAAAGGAAACGGATGA
>CAYTDS010000088.1:0-6912 GCA_964436555.1 uncultured Flavobacteriaceae bacterium
ATATTTCGGGTGAATTTTGTTTGAATATTAACTTCTCTTGGAAGCACTTCAGAAAAGGCTGGTACTAGGAGTACGTCATCGTAAGTTAGACCTTCACCAATAATTTTGTTGAGATGAGCTTGCATGGCAATTACAGATTAATTGCGTGCAAAGATACTACTTTTAATTGTATTACTTTACTACTCTGCCCAAGTATAGAAAAGACAATAGTTTTCCCATAGTAGGTCCTAAATTTAGTTTTTCTGAAAACTGCCTTTAAATTTTCTTAATATCACCCCATTCTAACCTTCAAATGACCAGAGTAAAATAGTCCTTTTTTTATTTTTATTAATTCTAAATAAAGTTTGCGCATTTTGATATAAGTTTTATTTTTGTCGGAAATTATTTTTAATCAATCTAAATTAATTATGAAGCACTTCTCTTTCCTTTTTTTCCTTCTTTTATGTTTATTTTCTATTAAAGCTCAGATTAATCCATCTCAAGATAGCACTATTGTCCTAAAAGAGGTTGTTATTTCTGCCGATGTACTCTTCGGAAGTAAATTTCAGGCCAAAAATAGAACAGGTGCTGCCTATTATGTGTCTCCGGAGGAATTAAAACAGTTTGGTTATACCGACATCAACAGGGTGCTACGTACTGTACCTGGAGTTAATGTGTACGAAGAGGATGGCTTTGGGCTTCGACCAAATATAAGTTTACGAGGAACTTCACCGGAACGCAGTGCTAAAATTACTATTATGGAGGACGGTGTCTTGATTGCCCCTGCCCCATACAGTGCACCTGCTGCCTATTATTTCCCTAACGTAAATAGAATGCACGCAGTTGAAGTCCTAAAAGGGAGTAGTCAGATACAGTATGGTCCATTTACCACTGGAGGTGCCGTAAATTTCATTTCCGGACAAATACCAACTTCGTTTTCCGGAGGCTTGACGGCCAACTATGGAAGTTTCAACAGCAGTAACTTACACGCCCAATTGGGCGATAGTAAGAATAACTTTGGCTATTTCGTAGAGTATTTGAATTACCGTTCGGATGGGTTTAAGGAATTGGACAATGGAGGAAATACTGGCTTTAACAGAAACGATTTTGTAGCTAAATTCAGGATCAACAGTAATCCTAAAGATCGTTTAAGACAGTCCTTGAACTTTAAATTCCAATATGCCGATGAAAAATCGGATGAAACCTATTTAGGACTTACACAAACAGATTTTGACCTTACCCCATTCAGGCGCTATTCTGCAACACAGGAAGATGTAGTAAATACCGATCATTTACAATTTACAGCTTCACATACCTTAGAATTTAATGAGTACTTCAGAATAACAACCACAGGGTATTACAACACTTTTGGAAGAAATTGGGCTAGATTAAGTGATGTAGTTTTTGATGGGACGACTACCACTATTGCGAATATTATTGACAATCCTTCTGAATTCCCAAACCAATTTGCCATTATAAGGGGGGAACAAAATGCTGCGGGCAATTCCCTTAGATATACCAACAACAACCGAAGTTATGTATCCAAGGGTATTCAGACAAAATTTGATTACCATTGGGGAGAAACTGTATTTCATGATATTGAAGTTAGTTTACGCTATCATTTTGACGAAGAAGACCGTTTTCAATGGAGGGATTTCTACGGTATAACCGGAGGGGTAATGGAGCTGAATACTACCGGAACACCCGGGACTTCTGCGAACAGGTTGGACGATGCTACTGCATTTTCTGCTCATACACAATATAAAGTGAGATTTAATGGTCTTACGGTGATACCCGGCATTCGATACGAAAACATTGTATTGACCCGATCTGATTTCGGAAATAATGATATTCAAAGAAGTGGCGCTAATTTAACTACACGTGAGAATAAGGTAGAAATATTTATTCCAGGGATAGGTGCTAGTTATGATTTGTCCAACACCTTTTCAATCTTTGGTGGCGTACACAAAGGATTTTCTCCTCCCAGTAATACGGAAGGACAAGAAGGAGAAGTCAGTATTAATTACGAGTTGGGCTCTCGTTTTTCGTTTGGAAAACTTTCCGGAGAGGTAATTGGTTTTTATAATGATTATTCCAATCTCTTGGGAAGTGATTTCGCTTCCTCAGGGGGTGAAAGTACCTTGGATCAATTTAACGCAGGAGCTGTAAAAGTTCAGGGTATGGAGTTATTGTTAAATTACAATTTGTTACACAATGAAGCCAGTGGTCTTAAACTTCCACTTACTTTTTCTTATACATTAACGGATACTGAATTTTTGAGCAGCTTTAGTAGTACATCCGAACTTTGGGGCGAAGTAAATGCCGGAGATGAGTTGCCCTATATTGCAAAGCACCAATTTAGTACTACCCTTGCCTTACAATATCGTAAACTTGATTTGGCCCTTAGCGGTAGATACCTAGATGCTATAAGAACCGTTGCAGGAAGTGGCGAAATACCGCAAAATGAGCGAGTAGATGCCAATTTCATTGTTGACTTTTCTGCCAAGTATCATCTCAATAAAAATCTTAGCCTTACAGGAAATATTATTAATTTATTGGATGAAACGTATTTGGCAGCGAGGGTTCCCATCGGTTTAAGGCCAGGGCATCCCTTTGGTGCATATGGCGGCTTAAACCTACGGTTTTAAGGAGCAATTTTTTATTATTTACCAGACCTTTTTGACTCTTTTAATAGTAGGTACCAAAAAGGTCTGATGCTTTATTATAGGCAGCCTCAAAAGAAAGCCAATTTACTCCGGTATCTGCTCTTTGTTCCGTAAAATAAGAAAGCATTTTTTCTGTAGGCATGTTAC
This sequence comes from uncultured Flavobacteriaceae bacterium, assembly GCA_964436555.1. Taxonomy (GTDB): domain Bacteria; phylum Bacteroidota; class Bacteroidia; order Flavobacteriales; family Flavobacteriaceae; genus Aurantibrevibacter. The sequence continues at coordinate 2,793 of CAYTDS010000088.1, forward strand.
CTGTCAATTCATCCTTAGCCATGGGACACCCTCCAAAACCCTGTACAGCTCCATCAAATCGCCTGCACCCTGCTTGAAAAGCTGCATGTACCTTTTCGTGCCATTTTCCGGGAGTAGTATGCAGATGGGCTCCAAATTCAATTTCAGGGTATTGGGGTATTAAATGGGAAAATAAATACTCTATTACTTGAGGTGTAGATGCTCCCACTGTGTCGGAAAGAGAAAGTATTTTTACCCCCATTGCCGATAACTTCTCTGTCCACTCTCCTACAATCTCAACATCCCAGGGATCTCCATACGGATTTCCAAATCCCATGGAAATATAGGTCACCACTTTTTTATGACTCCTATCTGCCACGTTCAAAATTTCTTGTAGTATTTCAATAGATTGGGCAATAGTGCTATGGGTGTTGCGCATTTGAAAATTCTCCGAAATGGAAAAGGGGTAACCCAAATAGTCAATTTGACTAAACCGACATGCATCTTCCGCACCACGGAGATTAGCTACAATAGCCAGAAGTTTACTATTGGTTTTGGATAAATCCAGCTCATTAAGCACCATTGCCGTATCAGCCATTTGAGGAATGGCTTTGGGCGAAACAAAGCTGCCAAAATCAATAGTATCAAAACCGCATCCTAATAAAGATTGTATATACAACACTTTGTTTTTAGTAGGTATAAAAACTTTGATCCCTTGCATGGCATCCCTTGGACATTCTATTATTTTTACCTTCTTGACCATGAGAGAACGACAACAATTATCCCAAAATTACTATTATTTATCTGATAACAACAGATAAATACCAATACCCACAAACACAGCAATCTGTAACCATTTTAAGAATAATCCAGCTTTAGCATTGTTTAATATGAAGTTAGTAATAGAACCGGAAAGGACGGCTATAAGACCAAAGACACAAAAGGAAACTACCATAAAAAGTAGTCCAAGTATATAAAATTGAATCACAGTGCTTAACTGGTTACTGAAAAGAAACGCCGGAAAAAAGGCCAAAAAAAACAGGGTTACTTTGGGATTCAGTACATTCATAATAAACCCTTGCCAAAATAACTTTCCCAAGCCTTTTTTTGGAACATTGTTTATCGGTAATCCGGACATTGCCTCACTTTTATAAACCCTGTAAGCCAAATAAAAAAGGTAACAAGTTCCAAATATTTTTATTCCAAGAAATAGTATCTCATTTCTATTAATTATGGCAGAGATTCCAAATGCCAATAAAGTAGTATGTAACAAGCAACCGGAAATTAGGCCGGCGGTGGTTGCCAAGCCGTACTTTTTGCCATTAGTGATGCTTTGGGTCAGGACAAAAATATTGTCCGGACCAGGAGAAATAGCCAGAGCAACTGTAGCTAACACAAAGGTGAATAAAATCTCTAAGTTCAAAAAATGTGGATTTTGGGCTGAAATTACAAATTCTATTAAATTAACCATCTTTTTTATATCTTGCTATAAAATAATTTCGATGAAAATTAATATCTTATCTTTTGGATTTCTGACCGTATTACTTCTCACTAGTTTTAGTGTTTCAGCAGAGATAAAAACCGACCTAAACCCTAATTTTCAAATGTTGGTAAAACAAGACAGTGTACTACGCCATGTGGTTCTTTTTAAGTTTAAAGATGGCACTACCCAAGAAAACATCAGAGAGGTGGTAGATGCTTTTTCGGCATTGCAATCTAAAATTCCGCAGATTCATTCCTATGAATGGGGTTTTAATAATAGCCCGGAAGGATTGGAAAAAGGATTTACCCACTGTTTTTTCCTTACTTTTAAAAGTGAAGAAGATAGAGCTATATACCTTCCACATCCGGATCACAAGGCCTTTGGATCTGTACTTTCTCCTTATTTAGCAGATGTATTGGTAGTTGATTATTGGACAAAATAAAACATCATTAACCACCCCTACCTTTTTGACTGTTCCAAAATCGCTTTATTTATTTTTTTGACTAAGGCAGGGCCCTCATAAACAAAGCCCGTCCATAGTTGTATTAGGTCCGCTCCAGAATCCAATTTTTCCAAAGCATCTTCAGGGGAATGAATTCCCCCTACCCCAATAATTGGAAAGGATTTATTACTCTTCTCAGCTAAAAATCGAATAACTTCTGTACTCCTATCGGTAAGCGGTTTTCCACTTAATCCGCCTTTTTCTTCAATTAAAAAGCAGGATGATTTTAGTCCATTTCGGACAATGGTAGTGTTAGTAGCAATAACTCCGGCAATCTTTGTTTGGTCAACTATTGAGATAATATCCACTAATTGGCTGTCAGTAAGGTCGGGGGCGATTTTCAAAAGAATTGGTTTCTCAGGACAATTTCCTTTTTGGGCGTATTTAGAGTTTTCCTTTTTCAATTGCTTCAACAAATCCGTCAAAGGTTCCTTTTCTTGAAGCTCCCTTAAACCCGGGGTGTTCGGAGAACTCACATTTACAACAAAATAATCTACATAGTCAAATAACGCATCAAAACATATAAGGTAGTCCTTTACCGCATCATGGTTTAGAGTATCTTTATTTTTACCAATGTTGCCGCCAATTAAGACCTTATGTTTCTTTTTTAGCCTGTCTACGGCATCAAAAACACCCTTGTTATTAAAACCCATGCGATTGATAATTGCCTGATCCTCTTTTAAACGGAATAGACGCTTTTTCGGGTTACCTTCTTGAGGTTTAGGAGTTAGTGTTCCTATTTCGATAAAACCGAAACCAAAATCAGCCATTTCATTATAGAGCGATGCATTCTTGTCGAAACCAGCAGCCAGTCCGACCGGATTTTTAAATTTGAGTCCAAAAACCTCCCGCTCTAACTCCTTATTTTCAATAACATACAAGGACCTAAAAAGTGCAGAAAAACCCATTTTAGAAAGTAATTTTATGCCAGCAAATGAAAGTTTATGAACTTTTTCAGGATCTAATAAAAAAAGTATAGGGCGAATAAGAAATTTGTACATGAATTACCAAAAATTTGCACAAAAATACAACGTACAATTGAGCAGTCCTATAGTAAAAATATGAATTGTTAATATGAACTTATAGTTTATTGGGACTTTTTAATCAATGGTTCTAATGCAGCTTCATTGCAAAGGGTAACGTATCTTTCATACTGCTTATCATTAAAAACCTGTACAAGCTTATTGTCATAAGAGAGTGAGAGGTTGACTAATTTGTCCTGAAAAACCTTATATTTCTTTGACATCGCTTCTATTTCGTCATAATTGCTTTGAGGATGGGTGTTAAACAATTCCTTAATCTGCTCCTCTATTAATCGGGACTCAACCGCTAGTTGAGCTTTCCACTCTTCAACTTGCCCAACTTGAGTCTCATTCAATTGAAATACTTTTGTAATAAGTTCCAAATTATCTGAGCCTAAATCTAAAGTACACTCCTGAGCCTTGACCAAAAACAAAAAGAATTGAAAAAATAGTAGTATCCTCAATTGCATATTATTTAATATTAGTTTCGAACGTAGATTAACTTGTATTCAAATACTAACTGTATTTATGAATAAAAAGTATTTTATACTCAACTTTCCAGAAATTAAGTGAGCCAAATTGACCCTAAATATAAAGAAGGATTTTTTACAAAATTGTACTTTTAGCCAAAATTGTGTGCATGCAACATATTATTGATAGATTTATAAATTACGTAACTATTGATACCCAAAGTGATCCAAGTTCAAGCGAAACCCCCAGTACCAAAAAACAATGGGTTCTAGCCCGGAAATTGGTTGAAGAACTAACTCAAATAGGGTTACAGGAGATAACAATGGATGCCCATGCTTATATCATGGCTACCCTACCCGGAAATATTGAAAAGAAGGTACCGACTATTGGTTTTATTTCACATTTTGATACTTCGCCCGATTTTACTGCAACCAACGTAAAGCCACAGATAACACCAAACTATGATGGGAAGCCCATTATCTTGAATAAAAGTAAGAATATCCTTTTATCTCCTGACTATTTTGAAGATTTGTTGCTCTACAGGGGTCAAACTTTGATCACAACTGATGGTACTACCTTACTAGGTGCCGATGACAAGGCCGGTATCACAGAAATTGTCACTGCAATGGAATACCTTATCCAACATCCCGAAATTAAACATGG
>CAYTDS010000088.1:7012-8375 GCA_964436555.1 uncultured Flavobacteriaceae bacterium
GATCGGGAAAAATTTGAAAAGCGAAAACAGTTGATATTGGAAATCACATCAAAATTAAATTCCATTTATAGTGATAGTGTTTTTGTAGAACTCCATGACCAGTATTTCAACATGAAAGAAAAAATTACTCCAGTAATGCACATTGTTGAAATTGCTAAAAAGGCAATGGAGGCCGTTGGGATTACCCCCATTATAAAACCTATACGAGGAGGCACCGATGGTTCACAGCTTAGTTTTATGGGGCTTCCCTGTCCAAATATTTTTGCGGGTGGTCACAATTTTCACGGGAAATATGAATATATCCCTGTAGAAAGTATGCAGAAAGCGGTGGAAGTCATTGTTAAAATCTGCGAGCTTACGGCCGCATATCCAATTAACGAAACTAAATAAAACAGTTATAACGGGGAGCCGACCGGAATATCACAACGGTGTCCCGGTTCTCCATGGGCAGGGTTTAAATTTGAAGAAACCGCTTGCTGCGTTGGAGCAGTTTGCTGAGATGCTTCAAAAATGGCAGGATTAACCGTGGTTGCAGCTCCGGGCAATGGTGCTCCCACCTGAATATCACATCGATGTCCGGGTTCTCCATGAGCAGGATTTATGGCTAAATTGCCATTGTTTGTTACCGTTTTAGGTGCAGGTTCTGGTAGTGGCTCTGTAGGTTCAGCTGCTATCTGTTCAGCGGGTATACGTTCAACTGGTTTAGAGTTATTACAGCTCACAAGCAATATGGTGATTAACAAAAAACTGTAAACCACAGATAGATTTTTATTGAGAAACAGAACTTTCATAAAATTAGTTTGATTATTACAAGTGACTTACCGCCAACTTATTGACTAAAACTTAAAGTAAGTGCTTATTATTACTTTATCTCCTCATTTTAACATATTTTTAGGGAGGAATTAGGTTAAATCGGTATGGTCCATCCTAAATATCTTTTTGTTTACATTTATTCACCCATTTCTATAATGAAAAATTCTAGGGTAAATCACTTTATAATAGTGATGGTATTTGTGATATCCACAGCACTAGTTTCTTGTAAAAGGCAGGAACAAAAGACAGAAATCAACACTAAACAAATAAGCTCGCAAATTGATGAATCACTACAGCTACTTGTTAATACTTGGTACCCCAAAGCAATCGACAGTGTAAACGGGGGCTTTTGGTCTGATTTTGATTATCAATGGCAGGTTAAAGGCAAACAAAACAAGATGCTGGTGAGTCAGGCACGACATATCTGGACTGCATCGACTCTTGCCCTTTTTTATAAAGATTCAAGTTATCTAAATATTGCTGAGCACGGCTATCATTTTTTAAAAAACCATATGTGGGATAAAGAAAATGGCGGATTTCATACGCTGCT
>CAYTDS010000089.1:0-1093 GCA_964436555.1 uncultured Flavobacteriaceae bacterium
TTAAACCGGCTTGAAGCAATTTGCTGCAACGCGGTTTTAAGTCGTTGTATTCCCCTGTTTTTACCGTACATTTTCCATTGTAATGTACAATTAAAGAGCATTGTTCTGCCTGCACAGGAGTATGGTCACAGACTTCTATTAAGGTCTCAATTACGTATTCAAAAGTGTTTACCTCATCATTGAAGAGTACGATTTCTTGTTGTTTTACCGTATCCTCAGCCAAAAGTAAATCCTCGTCGTATTTTTCTTTTGTACTCATATCCAATAGTTTAAACAAAATCTAAAATACGTATTTTACAGCAACCCAATTGTTCTTTTCCAGATTTTTTTCAAATTTTAACGCCATTTCTGCGCATTTTTTCGAAATTATCAAAATATCTTCCTTATAAAATCCGCTTAAAAATAAAATTCCGTCTTTATTTAAACATTTCACATAGGTGGGAATATCTTCCAGTAAAATGTTCCTATTAATATTAGCCAAAATAATATCATATTTTTTGTTACCCAGTAAACTTGCGTTGCCCTCTAAAACCGTAATCAGCCTTTCACAGCCATTTCTTTCCACATTCTCTATGGCGTTTAGATAGCACCAATTATCAATATCAATAGCATCAACTGCACTTGCCCCCTTCATAGCAGCCAAAATAGCCAAAACCCCTGTGCCACTTCCCATATCCAAAACCGATTTCCCATTAAAATCATGCTCCAGAATATGTTGCAGCATCATGTGGGTGGTCTCATGATGTCCGGTTCCAAAACTCATCTTGGGTTCAATCACAATATCAAATTGTACCTTTTCCTTTTCATGAAAGGGAGCCCTTACCATACACTCCTGCCCTACTTTAATAGGATGAAAATTTTGCTCCCAGGTAGCATTCCAGTTTTGCTGCTCTATTTCTGTAGCCGTAAATGAAATTTTAAAATTGGGATTGGACAAGATTGTTACCTCCTCTAAAATAGTGGCCGACCAAGCTTCCTTTTGAATATAGGCTAGAATACCGGTTTCGGTTTCAACAAAACTTTCAAAACCAACTTCGCCCAATTCAGCTATCAAAATATCAGAAGCGGGTTGCAAAGGGGTAACGGTAAAATT
>CAYTDS010000089.1:1193-3528 GCA_964436555.1 uncultured Flavobacteriaceae bacterium
AGTTGACTCTCTACAACTTTAAAATGATTTCCTGATTTGCGGTCCTCCAATTCTTCTCCAAAACAAAACATAACACGCATTTTTTTTACTAATGCCGCATTTACCTTTTTAGATAAAATATCGTCTGTCTCTCCAAAATAAGCTCTTCTTTCCGAGTGTCCGATAATCACAGTGTTAACTCCAACATTCAAAAGCATATCTCCGGATATTTCCCCGGTATACGCTCCACTCTCTGCGAAATGCATGTTTTGCGCGATTACCTCTATAGGAGAATTTTTAAGATATTTAACAGCCTCTGACAGGTTTACAAAAGTGGGAGCTACCATTACCTCAGCCTCCGTTTCCGGCAACTTAGAAGAAAGTTCTTGCAATAACACTACTGTTTCCTCACTGTTTTTGTTCATTTTCCAGTTCCCTGCTACTATTTTACTTCTCATTTTTATTATTTAATAGGTTCTTAGTTTAATTTTAAATGATTCACATCATTATGATGTACTTTCTGCAGTATTGTTCCTTTTTCCAATACCAAAACTCCCGGATTGGAACGAACAATTGTTTTTAGCGTAGTTTCATCCGTAAAATAAAACTCAAAAGGCAATTGATATTTCGTTACAACTTCTTTTGAAAACTCAGGTCCTGAAGCCGACATGCCAATAACCGTATACCCTTTTTTGATAGCCTCGTTTGTAAAGTCCTTAATTTTTGAAAAAGCATCCACGTCACTTTTTCTTAAATCATAAGCAACAACCATCACCAATTTTTCTTCTTGTAAAAGATCAGAGGCAAAATCCTCTCCTTCTTGTTCAATACTAAAATCGTGAATGGGTGGTTCATAGCCTTTCTGTATTTCTTTGGTTTCCACACCTACATAATCCCCGTCTACCGTAGGATAATCGCCATTGGTTACAATAACTTGTTCTTCGTCATTAACCTTAAATTTCCAGGCGTATTCATAAATAGCCTTTGGTGCATTCTCCGGAATACCCATCCCTTGTTCAATGTTGGCACCAATTTTATAGGGTCTAAAGTCCAATACCGGTAGGTGATTCAAAACATAATACGCGTACCCGATACAGGCCAACAGCGTTATCACAAATACAATGCGCTGTACTCCATAAGCAAGAATAGGTTTTATGTATTTTCTACCCACAAGAAGAACAATAATGAGCACGAGCAGGATAATATCTTTGGTAAAAGATTCCCAGGGGGTTAATTTAACCGCATCACCAAAACAGCCACAATCAGTAACTTTATTGAAGTAGGCGGAATAGAACGTAAGAAACGTAAAAAAAACGATCATAGCCAAAAGACTCCAGAGGGTAAATCGCTTATGAAACCCAATAAGAAGCATAACTCCCAACAATACTTCCAGAATAACCATGAAGAGCGCAATTGTTAAAGCATGTGGCATAAAAAAGGGTAAATCCAACACGCCGGAGCTAAAATATTCTTCTAACTTAAAAGAAAACCCCATAGGGTCATTCAGCTTAATAAAGCCGCTAACAATAAAAAGAATACCAACTAGGATACGGGCAATACCTACTAAATACTTCATGAATTATGCAAAATTTACAATTAATGTTATGGCAACTTAGTACTCAATTGAGTTTTCAATAAGGATTAATGCAAAAATTGCATAGTTAACTATATCCTGATAATTTGCATCTATGCCCTCGCTAACCAGAGTTCTTCCCTTATTATTTTCAATTTGCTTTACCCGTAATAATTTTTGTAAAATTAAGTCGGTTAGGGAACTAACTCTCATTTCTCGCCAAGCCTCACCATAATCGTGATTTTTATTTTCCATTAAGGCTTTGGTACTCGCTACGTGCTTATCATATAATTCCAAAGCAAGGTCGGCAGTAAGATCCGGCTGATTAACAACCCCTATTTCCAATTGAATCAACCCCATAAGCGCATAGTTGATGATGCCAATAAATTCCGAACGCTCATCTTCATCAACCTTTCTAACTTCGTTTTCCTGCAAACTGCGTATTCTTTGTGCTTTAATGTAGATTTGATCGGTTAAAGAAGGTAACCGCATAATGCGCCATGCTGTACCGTAATCCTTGGTTTTTTTTATAAATAAGTCCCTACAAACTTTGACGACTGCATTGTATTGTTCTGAGGTAAGCTGCATGTAATCTTTCTAATTTGTGTAAATTTCGCTTAAAATTTTTAATTGTTCAAAGTTCAACCATTAAACTTGTTCTTTGATATTATTTAAGAGCCGTGTTTTTCTCAAAATTGTAAGCATGACCATTAATTGTAAAGGAAATTTAATCGATTTAAGTACCCCTAAAGTAATGGGAGTACTCAATATTACGCCGGATTC
>CAYTDS010000089.1:3628-6239 GCA_964436555.1 uncultured Flavobacteriaceae bacterium
ATTAAATTTTTGGTACACCTATTTTTCCTAATTTTACAAAAACAGCCGGCTTGGATTTTTTAAATTTTCTGGAATTTAGAATTACAGACGTAATAGATATTTTTTTAGTAGCTGTGCTACTATATTATATTTATAAGTTAGTACGGGGTACCGTAGCCATAAATATTTTCATTGGTATTGTAATTGTCTGGGCACTTTGGAAACTTACAGAGTTGCTTCAAATGAAAATGATAAGCAGCATGGTAGGCGGTTTTATGAATATTGGCCTTATCGCTTTAATTGTTGTTTTTCAGCAAGAAATTCGCAAGTTCCTCTTAATGATAGGATCTACTAACTTTTCCAACAAAAGAAATTTTGTACGCCATTTTAAATTTTTAAGACGGGAAGAAGAAACCCCAAATGTAAATATCAGTGCTATTTTAGCAGCCTGTGAAAAAATGGCCGCATCCAAAACCGGCGCGCTCCTTATATTTGAACGCAGCAATTCGCTGGAATTTGTAAAATCTACCGGGGACAAAATGAATATTGAAATAACCCAGCCCATCATTGAAAGTATTTTTTATAAAAACAGTCCCTTGCATGATGGTGCTGTAGTAATTGAAAATAACAGCATAGTTGCCACGCGGGTAATTTTACCGGTTTCACATGAAAAAGTAATTCCACACCGGTTTGGATTGCGCCATAGAGCTGCTGTTGCCATTACAGAAAGAACAGATGCATTGGCTTTAGTGGTTAGTGAAGAAACCGGACTTGTCTCCTATGTTAAAAATGGGGAATTTGTACTTTTTGAAAATCTGGAAGACCTGGAAAATACTATAAGAGAAGACCTTATTTAACGCTATGGAATGCAAAAACTGTACTATTCCCCTAAACGAAAATGATAATTATTGTAATGATTGTGGGGCCAAGGTAATTCGTAACCGACTTACTTTACGTAATTTGTGGGCTGACTGGGTGGAAACTTTCCTGAACGTAGACAATACCCTATTAAAAACCTTTCTTCATCTTTTTACCCAACCCCAAGTAGTCATTGAAGGATATATTAGCGGGGTGCGCAAGAGGTATATGAACCCTGTTAGTTACATGGCCATTGCTTTAACCTTAACCGGAATTATGGTATTTTTTATGAAGCGCACCTTCCCGGAAGGCATTGATTTTAATCAGTTTGGACAACAAGTTTACACGGCGGCGGCTTCTAAAAAACTGACCGATTTTATGTTTACATTTTACTCCCTGATATCGCTTTTCTTTCTCCCTATTATGGGCGGTTCCGCATTTCTAGTGTTTAACCAAAAAAAATATGTATTCACAGAATACATAATCTGTTTTATTTATGTACAGGCACAATATAGCTTGTTTGTCTTTCCATTGATTATTCTAGTTCTGTTTATTGCTCCGGAAAGCTATATGCAATTCTCTTTCTTTACTTTTTTCCTTATGATTGGTTACGCTCTATATGTCATGAAACGCATATCTAATTTAAAGATGGGTGCTTTCGTGTTCCGTTCTTTTGTGTTTTTACTGCTTTTTAGTTTTGGATATTTCATTTTTGGAATTTTACAAGCCCTTCTAATGTTTCTAACCGGTGTCTTGACGCTTCAGGATATGGTGCCAAAAGCATAGGTTAGGCTACCTCCTCGGCGAGAAATTGAGCTTCGTACAGATTCCTATAGTATCCTCCTTTTTTTAGTAGTTCTTTGTGCGTTCCGGTTTCGACAATTTTTCCGGCATCCATCACTAAAATTTTGTTGGCCTTTTTTATCGTTGCCAGGCGGTGAGCAATAATTATTGAGGTTCTACCTTCTGTTATTTTTTCTGTTGCCTTTTGAATAAGCTGCTCAGAGTAGGTGTCTACCGAAGATGTAGCCTCATCTAGTACCAAAATACTGGGGTTGGTGACATAGGCTCTTAAGAAGGCAATGAGCTGCCGCTGCCCACTGGACAACATACCGCCTCTTTCTTTTACATTGTATTGATAGCCTCCGGGCAAACTTTCTATAAACTCATGCACCCCTATTTGTTGGGCTGCTTTTTCTATTGTAGCTAAGGTAATGGAAGGGTCTTTGAGTGAAATATTATTGGCGATGGTATCTGCAAATAGAAAAACATCTTGAAGCACCACCGCAATTTTAGAACGTAAAGACGACAATTTATAGTCTTTTAAGGCTATTCCATCAACTGCGATTTCACCCGAATTTATATCGTAAAACCGATTTAAAAGATTGATAATAGTAGATTTTCCGGCCCCTGTTGCCCCAACTATGGCTATGGTTTCCCCGGGGTTAACTTCAAATGAAATACCATGCAACACCTCTTCTTCTTCCAAATAGCCAAAGCGAACATCCTTAAACGAAATCTTCCCTTGAATACTTTCTTTTTCAATTGTCCCAAAATCATCAATGTGGCTTTGAGTATCTAGTATTTTAAAAACACGATTAGCCGCAACCATGCCCATCTGCAAGACGTTAAATTTATCTGCAATTTGCCTTAAGGGTCTAAACAACATTCCGGACAACATTATAAACATAAAAATAGTGCCGTATTCTTCTGTAGTTATATTAGCTACATTTTGCAGTCCGCCATACCAAACAATAAGACCAACAGTGATCGA
>CAYTDS010000089.1:6339-8309 GCA_964436555.1 uncultured Flavobacteriaceae bacterium
GGAAGTAAGGCGAAAACAATAAGAGAGAGTTTCCAATTGACAACCAGCATAACCCCGGCAACAACCAGCATCTTTAATAAATCGGATACAATTACGAAGAAACCCTGACTAAAAATCTCACCAATACGTTGCATATCGGTAACAGCACGGGTAACAAGCACTCCAACCGATGAGTTATCAAAATATTTCATCCTAAAACCCATAAGTTGTTTAAAAAGGTTGATACGAATATCTTTAATAACAACCTCCCCCAACCAGTTGGCGTAATAGTTAAAATAAAGCTGACTTAGTACTTCTCCAATTAAAACCCCAAGCATGGCCCAAGTAAGCCACAATAATTTATTACCATCTTTCTCCTTTATGGCACCGTCTATAATTTCCCCCACAATTATTGGCGTCAGAACGGCAAAAACAGATAGCACCACCGCAGAAAGGGCTACCAAATAAAAAGTTAATCTATACGGCTTAGTGTATGCTATTAATCGCTTTAAAAGCCGATAATCGAAAGCCTTTCCAGTTTCATTGTCCATCTTTAAATTTGATATTTTCGGGATATATAATTGAAACCAAATATAAGCCTTTTGCCGGTGCAGAAAAACCGGCATTACCCCTATTCTTACTTTCAATAATTGTTTTTATAATCTCCGGAGTTAATTTTCCCGCATTAATCTCTAAAAGCGTGCCCACAATGGCACGAACCATGTTTCGCAAAAACCGATCTGCGGTTATGGTAAAAATCACCTTGTCTTCTTGACGGGTCCATATAGCTTTTTTTATCTGGCACCGATAGGTTTTTACATCTGTATTAGACTTTGAAAAACACTCAAAATCGGTATATTCCAATAAAATAGATGCCGCCTTGTTCATCAATTCCAGATTCAAAGGATTTTTAACATAATGGGCTAAATCAGTATAAAAAGGGTTCTTGTTTTCTGTAATCCAATATTCATAGGTGCGTTCCAAAGCATCAAACCGTGCATGTGCGTCTTCGGCTACACGGTAAACTTCGGAGATGGCGATATCCTCCGGTAAGATTGAATTTAGCCTGTGCAGTAAATCTACTTCCGCAATTGTCACATCCACATCAAAATGAGCCACCATATGTTTAGCATGCACTCCTGTATCTGTTCTTCCGGCACCCAATAAGGTAATTGTCTTTCTCAAAACAATTGAAAGAGATTCTTCCAAAACTTGTTGCACAGTAAGGGCATTGGGCTGTCTTTGCCATCCGTGGTACGACTTCCCGAAGTAAGAAAAAGCAATAAAATATCTCAAATGAATGCCTTTTTTGTGAGCTACAAAGATATTCTAAACCTTCCGAAAAGTGCCTGCAACCTTTAGTTTTAATACTTCTTTATAAAATAGGTAGCTAAGGATGTCTAGAAGCAGGACTCAAAACAAGTTTCTCCTTAACTTGAATTTTTAGGAGCATTCCACCAACATCAATGAAGTTGTATATTTGAATGTTTTATTACTCCAAACAATAACCGCCAGATGAAACATGTTTTATTGCTTTCTGACACCCATAGCCATATGGATGAAGCTATTTTAAAGTATGTTCATCAAGCTGATGAAGTATGGCATGCCGGCGATATAGGTGCTGTTTCTGTAACAGATACTTTAAAATCTATTAAACCCGTCAGGGCTGTTTATGGCAACATTGACAACCACGACATACAAATGGAATTTCCATTGGATAATCGCTTTATGTGCGAAGGGGTTGACGTTTGGATGACCCACATCGGCGGTTATCCAAACAAATATAATTTACGTATCAAAGAGGAAATAAAAGTAAATCCGCCCAAACTCTTTATCTGCGGACACTCCCATATTCTAAAGGTAATGTGGGACAAAAAATTAGGTTTGCTTCACATGAATCCGGGAGCTTGTGGAATACATGGTTTTCATCAGGTTCGTACCATGCTTCGCTTTGTAATTGACGGTGCAGATATAAAAAACCTTGAAATTAT
>CAYTDS010000090.1:0-7086 GCA_964436555.1 uncultured Flavobacteriaceae bacterium
AAGATTATAGGAATGGGTGGAGCATTGGATAGTGCTCGATTTAAATATCGATTGGCAGAAGCTTTGGATGCTCCAATATCTGATGTTGATGGAATGGTTATTGGCGGACACAGTGATACAGGCATGATACCACTAACCAGACACGCAACTAGAAATAGCATAAGAGTTTCAGAATTTCTATCTGCGGAACGCCTTGAAAAAGTAGCAGAAGAAACCAAAGTAGGTGGCGCTACCCTGACGGCCCTGTTGGGAACAAGTGCATGGTATGCTCCCGGAGCTGCTGTATCTGCAATGGCTCAAGCAATTGCCTGTGATCAAAAGAAAATTTTTCCATGCTCTGTCTTTTTAAATGGTGAATACGATTTAGAAGATATATGTCTTGGTGTACCGGTTGTTATTGGTAAAAATGGTATAGAAAGTTTAGTAAAACTAGAGCTAGATAACTCGGAAAAAGCTAAAATGAAAGAAAGTGCTGCAGGTGTCCGAAGCGTCAACGACCTTCTTCAATTATAAAATAGCTGCAAATATAATAATAGGGCGTTCGTCTCTTTTACTGTTCGACATTTTTGGATAGGATTGAGACAAGCGCCTTAGCTTTATAAAACATATAAATATATTGTCAATTCCTATCGGAAATGATATATTTGCACGCTGTTTAAAAAAACCATCACTTAATATAATTAATCAATGCAAAATAAAGGACTTATAAAGCTTTTTGCTTTCTTGTTTGGGATTGTCAGCATATACCAACTATCCTACACTTTTATTGCCAACAAAGTGGAGAAAGATGCAAAAGTTTTTGCTGCCAAAAACATCGCAGTTTCAGAGGAAAACTATGTAACCAAAAGAGAGGCTTTAGAGGCGAAATATCTGGATTCTATAGGGAAAAATCCTATTTTCGGATATACTTCCTATGATGATGCCAAGAAAAAAGAGCTCAACAAAGGTTTGGATTTAAAAGGCGGTATTAATGTAACACTTCAAATTTCTGTAAAGGATATTTTAAAGGGTCTTGCCGGAAATACTAAAAATCCTATTTTTAATAAAGCCCTTGCCGATGCAGATGCTGCGTCCAAAAATAGCGATGATACTTATTTGAATTTGTTTTTTGATGCTTTTGACAAAATAAAAGGAGATACTAAATTGGCTTCTCCTGATATTTTTGCCAATAAAGGATTAAGTGATGTTATTAATTTTAACATGACTGATAACGAGGTAAAACCTATTATCCGCACAAAAATAGATGAATCAATAGTTTCTGCTTTTGAAGTTTTAAGAGAACGTATTGACGGATTTGGTGTTACCCAACCCAATATTCAGCGTGAAGGAAATTCCGGACGAATTATTGTTGAACTACCGGGAGCTAGGGATATTGCAAGAGCTCAAGATTTACTTTCCAGTACGGCGCAGTTAGAATTTTGGGAAACATATCAGCCGGCTAATCCAAGCATATCCAACTTTTTGTTGGCCGCGAACGATAAATTAAAATCTTTGGTAGAAACTGAAACCGCGGACCAAGTAAAACCGGAATCTGAAATAGACTCCTTGTTATCTGATATATCTCAAGATTCATTGGATTTAAGCAGTGAGGTAAATCCTTTATTATCATTAATTAAGGGTCCAGCAAGTGGTTATGGGATTGCAAAATTTGAAATAAAGGATACGGCAAAAGTTGGGGAATATTTAAGAATGAAGGAGATTCAGCGCTTAATTCCTGCCGATATGCAGTTTGTTAAGTTTGCATGGGAGCGCCCTACACAAGGTTCAGAACTTATCGATTTGTACGCGCTAAAATCTAATAGAGACGGCGTTCCAAGAATAAGTGGAGATGTGGTAAGTGATGCACGAGACGATTTTGATCAATTTAGCAGACCTGCGGTATCTATGACTATGAATGCCCGAGGCGCTAAAGAATGGGAAAAGCTAACAGGAGATGCCTTCAACAATCAAACTGGTATTGCCATAGTTTTGGATAATAAGGTTTATACTGCTCCCGGCGTTTCTACCGGTCCTATTTCGGGTGGTAGGTCAGAAATTACAGGAAATTTTACCATAAATGAAACAAAGGATATCTCCAATGTACTTAGAGCAGGTAAATTGCCGGCATCTGCTGAAATAGTTGATGCTTTTGTTGTAGGACCTTCATTGGGTCAAGAAGCGATAAACAGTGGATTTTTATCCTTTGTTATCGCTATGATTTTTGTTTTGTTATGGATGATTTTATACTACGGCAAAGCGGGTCTTTTTGCCGATATTGCCTTACTATTAAACATTTTATTGATTTTCGGAGTTTTGGTTAGTTTAAATGCGGTTTTAACCCTTCCCGGAATTGCCGGTATTGTTTTAACCATAGGGATGTCTGTGGATGCCAATGTGCTTATTTTTGAGCGTATTAAAGAAGAACTTGCAAAAGGAAAGGGCAAAGCACAAGCTATAGCAGATGGTTTTGGTAATGCGCTGTCTTCAATTTTAGATGCGAATATTACGACCGGACTTACGGCGATCATATTGTTTATTTTTGGATCAGGGCCAATAAAAGGGTTTGCTACCACCCTAATGATTGGTATCTTGACTTCTTTATTTACAGCAATCTTTATTACCAGACTTTTGGTAGATTGGTATAGTAGCGGTAAAGGACGGTCTTTGGATTTTTCTACAGTGCTTACCAAAAATCTGTTTAAAAACGTAAACATAGATTTCCTTTCAAAACGTAAAATAACTTATGCAATTTCTTCTGTTTTGTTGGCGATTGGGATATTTTCCCTACTCACGCAAAGTTTGCAACAAGGTGTTGATTTTGTTGGAGGAAGGAATTATCAAATTCGGTTTATTGATCCTGTAAGTCCTACGGAGATTACTAATGAATTGACAGCAGTTTTTGGAAGTGCCAGTGCTAAAACTATTGGAGAAGCTAACCAAATAATGGTGTCTACCAATTATAAAGTTGATGTCGAAGGAATCGAGGTGGATGAAGAAATATTAGATAAGTTATATACTACTTTGGCAAAGTATTTGCCCGATGGTGCAACTTATGATGATTTTAAACCTGGAGGGACTAGGGAAGAGATAGGAATACTAAAATACAGGAAAGTGGGCCCAACTATAGCAGATGATATAAAAAGGAATGCCTTTTTAGCTATAATTGGATCTTTGATAGTAGTATTCATCTATATCTTGTTCCGTTTTAGAAAATGGCAGTTTTCATTGGGTGCAGTAGCAGCTGTTTTTCATGATGTTCTGATTGTGTTAGGTATTTTCTCAATTGTTGGTAAAATTATGCCTTTTAATATGGAAATTGATCAGGCATTTATTGCGGCCATATTAACGGTTATTGGATACTCTTTGAATGATACCGTGGTAGTGTTTGACCGTATAAGGGAAATTATTGCAGAGAAAGGATGGAAATCCGGGGAAAACACGAATTTGGCATTGAATAGCACGTTGAGCAGAACACTAAACACCTCTTTAACTACCTTAGTGGTTTTACTGGCAATCTTCATTTTTGGGGGCGAGGCGTTAAGAGGATTCATGTTTGCTATGATTATAGGAATTTTAGTAGGTACCTATTCTTCGCTATTCATCGCAACGCCTATAATGTACGACACTTTAAAAAAAGACATCAAATTAGGTAATTAGTTTATTGTATTGTTTTCTACCAAAAAGGGAGGCTAATTAGCCTCCCTTTTTGTTTGTGATACTTTTCCAATAAACCCATCTTCTGTAGGTAACAACTCGTATATAAATTGTGGATTTAGCCCAATTTCCTCACGATGGGAAACAAAGACAAGCGCTGTAGAGGTTTCTTTTGCAATTTTATTGGCTAAAGCTACAAATAGGGCTGCGCTTTCATCATCCAAA
The DNA here is from genome assembly GCA_964436555.1 of uncultured Flavobacteriaceae bacterium. Taxonomy (GTDB): domain Bacteria; phylum Bacteroidota; class Bacteroidia; order Flavobacteriales; family Flavobacteriaceae; genus Aurantibrevibacter. The sequence goes on from CAYTDS010000090.1 coordinate 3,859, forward strand.
CCCGCGGTAGGCTCATCGAGTATTAATAATAATGGTTGTTTTATCATTGCCCTGGTTACCATTAATAGTCGTTTTTGGCCCATGGTAAGCTCGTTGAAAAGGTTGTTTCTAATGTCCCACATGTTAATTAACAGCAACCATTGTTTGGCTATCCTTAATTGAACCTCAGTAGGTTTGGCATATAGCCCGATAGAATCAAAAAAACCGGAAATTAACATATACTCAACCGTGTGATAGCCTGTAAATTTATCTGTCATAGCCGGAGTAAAATAGCCAATTTTACGTTTTACATCCCAAACACTTTCACCACTTCCTTTTTTCTTTCCAAAGAGATACAACTCTTGCCCATAACCTTTAGGATTATCACCGGTAATCATGGTAAGTAGTGTTGTTTTTCCACTTCCATTTTTCCCTTTTAGTTGCCAAAATTCCCCTGTTTTAATCTCCCAGTCAATATTTTTAACTATGGTTTTGGTTTCATAATGAACCGTTACATTCTTAAAAGAGATTAGCACCTTATTTTCATATTGAATTGGAAAAGGGGGAGGAGGGATAGTGCCTTTAATGATGAGTGTGCCTTGATTAGTCGTATTTACGAGGTTTTTGGATCGTATCAATTGTTTACCCTCGAGCTGAGCAAAGGAATTTATGAAAGGGAGCAGGTCATTCTCTCTGCTAAGTAATTGCACTATGCAAACCTGATGCGATAAAGCAATTAATTGTTGTCTCAAATCTTTTTGAGATTCAATGTCCAAATTATCAAAAGGATCGTCCAGTATTAGAAAATCGGGTTTAGAATTTAGAATATGCTTTAGGAGAGCTTTTTTTTGTTCACCGCTGGACATGGATATCAATGCCTGCGGAGTTGAGTTGGTAATTATCTTTGTTTCATGGCGTTCTTCTTCATCTATAAATCGATCGAGTTCCGATTTAGAAAAAAGAGCACCTTTTAAACCTTGAAAATTAGAAAAATAAATAGATTTTTGACTTTCTAAAAGCTCTTGTAGTAAAGAACTTTTATCCGACTTATTTCTTATTACTATTGCTAAGTGTTTCCTTGGTATGTTTGCCATTTGGTTATCACTATTTTGATTTGTTTTATTTCTTTATTAGAGCATAAGTCTAAAGATAAGATTGCATACTAACTCTATAAATGTGAACCGGATTAGCTTTATAAGAAGTAGTTTTGTCCAAAGACATTCCTAGATTTTTTGCTACTTTTTGAGATGCTGAATTGTTAACATGAATAATGGATATCAATGACTTGGAAAGTTGATTTTGAATGTCGTGCTCCATGCACTTTCGCGCTGCTTCGGTGGCGTATCCTTGATTCCAATAAAAGGGTAATATAGAATAACCTATTTCTAATTCTTGAATGCCATCAACGGTTTGTATTAGTAACCCACACTGACCAATAAGAGAGTTTGTTTCTTTGTCGATTAAAATATTCATACCACCTAGGTTTTTTTCATAGCGGTAAAATGTAGCATTAAACCAATTTTGACATACAACATGGGGATCAGCATGTTCTCCAGACCAATGTTCAGAACTTAAGGGATTTTGATGGAAAGGTAACCATTGGTTAAAATCTACTTGAACAAGTTTTCTAAAAAAAATCCTTTTTGTCTCCTTTCCTTCAAGAAGATAATTTATCATAGAACTATTTTATCAAGTCAATTCGATATCCAATTTCAACTCCCCATTTCTCAACTAATCCGGCATTAATTTCCAGAACATACTGCACTGGTACCATTGATGAAATTCCTGTTTGACTAAAGGGCTCAGCATTTTCATAGAAACTTACTACCTTCTTATTTGCATCAATAAAAATTATGTCTAATGGAATTTGGGTATTCTTCATGTAAAAAGAATGGATAGCTACATCGGGAAATATAAATAACATTCCCTGTTTTTCCTCCATACTATTTCTATACATCAGGCCGGTTTGGGTCTCATACTCATTATCGGCCATTTCAATATCTAATTGTATAAAGGCAGAATCTTTTACATCCTTGTATATCATTAGCTCTCCCTCTTTGGTGAATTCAATAGGTGCCGGTTTAACAGTATTTTTTTTATCTTCCTTGCAGGCTGTAAGTAAGATAAAAAGACTTGCAAATAAAAGAAAAGATAACTTACCAAAGTTCCACATACATGCTAAGTAAACAGTTAAATATACAAATACTAAAGAAGGGGTTATTTGGTCAGTACTGTTGGTCTAAACATAAAGTAGAATCCAATCAATATAAAAGGAATACTAAGCCATTGTCCGGTGGACAATAAACCTAGTGATTGTTCAAATCCCCCTTGACTCTCCTTAACGAATTCCACAAAAAAGCGTACTGTCCAAAGAAGCACCAAAAATGTACCAAACAAAAATCCAAGTTTATCTTTTTTATCTGTTTTCCAGTATAAATAATACAAAATAAGGAATACAAAAATATAGCAAAAACCCTCATAAAGCTGCGCAGGGTGTCTGTAGGGGATGGCTTCCAAATAGGAAGAAAATCTGGGATCGTTTTCAATGAGGTTATACGCCTCATTCACTGTCTTTGCTTGAGTCACTCCCATAGCTTTGTAGGTGGGTAAATCATCCGAATCTCGTATAAATCGTGTAGCAAACGCAAACGATTTATCTACTTCTTTTCCATTAATTTCGGAGTTAAAAAAATTTCCTAAACGCACGCAGAAAGCACCAATGGCAACCGGAATAACTATTCTATCTAGAATCCACAGTATCTTAAACTCCGGATATTTTCGGGTATAGAGATACATGCCAATAATAATCCCTATTGCTGCTCCATGGCTTGCCAAGCCAGTAAAGCCGGTAAACTCATATCCATTGATAAAGCCAAAAAGTGAACTTTCCGCGCTCTCCCGAATGGGGAGTAAAATTTCCAGTAGATGATTTTTATAATAGGGCCAATCATAGAAAAACACATGTCCCAATCTAGCCCCCAGCATAGTTGCCAGAACCGTATAAATAAAGAGTGAATCTAGTTGCTCAAGCGATTTTTTTTCCCTTAAAAAAATGCGTTTGGTAATAAACCATCCTATTACAAAGGCGGTAATCCAAAGAAGATTGTAATATTTAATTTGTAAAAAACCAATTTTAAAAAGTGTTTCATTGGGATTCCACGTAAAACCTAAAAAGTACATAGTTATTTTTTTGATGGGCTAATATAACCAATTAAAGCAAGTTGTAAGTCATAACTTTTGCAAATTTGG
>CAYTDS010000090.1:7186-8276 GCA_964436555.1 uncultured Flavobacteriaceae bacterium
CCGCATTCTCAATTTTGGGCTCTAATCCTAATACCTCAAAAACAAATGTATTTAACGTCTGTAATAGCAAAATTTTGTCTGATGCTGTAATGCTCTGTTTTCCTTCAACAACTAAATTTATATTTTTTACAGCCTCAAATAAATTAGCTATTAAAATAGGTGTATTAAAGTCATCATTCATGGCATCATAACATTTTTGTTTCCAAGTTGTTAGATCCATTGTGGTGGAATTCCCCGTTTCTAGTTTTTCAAGTATTTCAATTGCATCCATTAATTTAGAATAGCCTTTTTCTGATGCCAATAAGGCATCATTACTAAGGTCTAAAATACTGGTATAATGTGCTTGCATCATAAAAAAACGAAGGACACTAGCCGTAAAAGGCTTGCTTAAAATGGTATTTTCGCCTGAAAAGATTTCATTAGGAAAAATATTATTATCTGTAGATTTAGCCATTTTTTTACCATTAAGGGTAAGCATATTCGCATGTAACCAGTATTTTACCGGAGATATCCCATTACAAGCTTCTGCCTGGGCAATTTCACATTCATGATGAGGGAATTTCAGATCCATACCACCACCGTGAATATCAAAGGTTTCGCCTAAATATTTTGTACTCATAGCCGTACATTCTAAATGCCAACCCGGAAAACCGTCTCCCCAGGGAGATGGCCAACGCATAATATGTTGTGGTTCTGCTTTTTTCCATAGGGCAAAATCTTGAGGACTTTTTTTCTCATCTTGTGCGGCCAGTTCACGGGTATTGGCAACCATATCCTCCAATTTACGTCCGCTCAATTTACCGTATTGATGGGTAAGATTAAATTTTTCAACATCAAAATAGACAGAACCATTGGATACATAAGCAAAGCCTTTGTTTAGGATGTCTTTAATTATTTCAATTTGTTCAATAATATGTCCAGTAGCTGTGGGTTCAATGCTGGGGGGCAACAAATTAAATTTTTGTAGTGTATTATGAAAATCAACCGTGTACCGTTGTACTACCTCCATGGGCTCTAATTGCTCAAGTCGTGCTTTTTTTGCAATTTTATCCTCTCCATCCTCAGCATCATCTACTAAATGTCCGGCATC
>CAYTDS010000091.1:0-4340 GCA_964436555.1 uncultured Flavobacteriaceae bacterium
ATACCATCAATTTTTAACAGGTGATGTACTTTATCTTCAAAAATGGCGTTAGCACTTCCGCAGTGTGAAATGAGTTTTTTTGCGGTGATATCGCCAATATTTGGAATATGCTGCAATCTGAGAATTGCAATAAGTTCATTTTTAGTCATTTTGCCATTTTACCAAGTTGTTGACAAAATACATAAAATCTTATGTTAATAAAAAGTTATGGAAAGGGTTTTGTCTGCCTGTAATTTTATGTGATATTTGTACTAATGGATATTCAGAAATCAATAGAGGAACTTTTATACAGATACAATTGTGTAATTATACCGGAATTTGGTGCTTTTTTAACCCAAATGAAGTCGGCAGTTATACAAGAGAATACCAATACTTTGTACCCTCCAACTAAAGTTGTATCATTTAACGAACAACTCTCTTCTAATGATGGATTACTAGTTTCCTACATTGCGGAGTCTGAAAATGTTTCTTATAATGATATGTTGAAACAAGTAACTAAGATAAGTCAACTTTGGAAACAACAATTAAAAGAGGGTCAACGTATAGCTTTAACAAATATCGGCGAATTGTGGTTGAATAAGGCCGGTAGAATACAGTTTCAACCTTCGTATCAAATTAACTATTTAACCTCATCTTTTGGTTTATCTTCTTTTTTAGCCACGCCAATACAAAGAGAATTATTAAAAGAGGAAGTAATTGCTCTTGAAGAGAAAATTCCTTTCATTTTTACTCCTGAACAAAGAAAGAATACCTCTATTCGTCCTTATTTAAAATATGCTGCGGTTATTTTACTAGCGATTTCTATAGGTTTCACAGGGTATCGTCTTTATGATACCAATGCAGGTTCAACCCAGTTAGTACAGCAAAAAGCGCAGGAAAAAGTAGCTAAAAGTATACAAGAAGCCACCTTTTTTAATAAAATGCCCTTAGAATTACCGTCCCTAACCTTGGATCTTGTTAAGAAGAACGCCCCCCCAGCTATTGGAAAGCATCAAATTGTGGCTGGTGCCTTTAGAGTTCAGGAGAACGCCGATAGAAAAGTGCTGGAGTTACGCCAAAAAGGATATAATGCATCCTACATAGGTGTTAACAAATATGGACTGCATATGGTAACCTACGATAGCTTTGATTCGGTGAAGGAAGCTCTTAATTACCTGAGAGAAATAAAACGCGTTGAATCTCCCGAGGCCTGGTTATTATCCTCAAAATAATTGCCTTACTCTTTTACTATCCTTTTTTACAAGCTTATCTTTGTCCAAATTGAAGATTATGCAGCCCAAAAACCCAAGTGACTCAAGAACTGTAATGACAGATATGGTCCTTCCCAGTGAAACCAATCCGCTCAACAATTTATTTGGAGGAGAACTTTTAGCAAGAATGGACAGAGCTGCCAGCATCGCAGCAAGGCGCCATAGCAGGCATATTACGGTTACTGCCTCTGTAAACCACGTGGCTTTCAATAAAGCAGTTCCATTAGGTAGCGTAGTAACCGTAGAAGCAGCGGTTTCCAGAGCCTTTAACAGTTCTATGGAAGTATATATTGATGTTTGGATGGAAGACAGATTAAGCGGAGCTCGTTCCAAAGCCAATGAGGCCATTTATACATTTGTTGCCGTTGACAACAACGGCAACCCTATAAAAGTTCCCGCCTTAATTCCTGTAACCGCTCTAGAAAAAGAGCGTTTTGATGCTGCTTTACGCAGAAAGCAGTTGAGTCTTGTGCTTGCCGGGAAAATGAAACCCCATGATGCTACAGAATTAAAGGCGCTATTTATGGGATAGTTAAAATCTATTGGAGAAAGCGCAAAAACTTTTGTCCTCTTAATTAAAATAGATTGGTAACTCAGGTAAAGTGCTTTTATGTTATTGTCTTATACTACTTTAAGTACCTCTTCTTAAACTATAATTGATACAACCAATCTTCTGGATTTAGGCGAGTAGCATCGACATACAAATAAAATTTCAACTGAGTTTGACCACTAGACCGATTGGTATATATGTCTCCTAAAGCAGCCTTGGCGGCCACACGATCTCCCTTTTTTACATATAAATTAGAAAGATTGTAATAAGTACTAATATAATTACCGTGTTTTATTTGCACTCCTTTGTTACCTCCGGGAACTGATAATATGGCAATAACCTCTCCCTCAAAAATAGCTCGCGCGGTGGCTCCCTGCTCTGTTGCAATAATTACCCCATTGCTCTCGTGCTTTATACCTGGGTAGACCGCATCACTATATACTCCAAAACCCTGACTTTTAATTCCCTTTTCTACCGGCCATATTAATTTTCCTTTATTCGCAGAAAAATTATTTGCTACTATTGTGGCTTCTGGAGTCATAACAAATTTGCTGGTATTGGTCGTATTACCAGCCTCTTTGTTTGAAGCTGCAATTGCACTTCGGATTAAGGCTTCTATTTGTTGATCTATCTTTCTAGCCTCCTTTTGCTTTTTTTGAATTGCACTAGAATATTTACTTTCATTCTTTTTAATTGTATTCAAGAGGTTCTTTTGCACATCCTTTTCCTTGAGCATTTCTTGCTTCACCACAACATTCTCTGCAACCAATTGCTCCTTTTTTCTCCGTTGCTCAGCAAGTTCATTATTTAGTTTCATCAATTCCTCTGTTTTAGAGGACAATATGGCTCCTTGCTCCCTTCTGTATTGAGTATACTGCTTCATATATTGTAGCCTTTTATAAGCCTGAAAAAAGCTTTCGGATGATAAGAGAAACATTAGCCTACTTGGTTGTGATTTACTTTGGTAGGACTTCGCGATCATTGCTGCATATTCTTCGCGTAGCCTATCCAAATCTGCTCTTAGCTTAGATATATTTCTAATATTGGTATTGATTTGCCTATTGAGGATGTTAGATTCTTGATTGGTTACCCGAATAAGTTGCTCCCTGACGTTCACTTTCTTGTCCAGAGCCTGCATCTGATCCAGTACATTTCCCAACTCCTTTTTTTCCGCAAAAAGTAACTTGTTAATATCTCGAATCTCTCTTTGTAATTGCTCTCTTTTAGCCTCCAATGCCTTCTGCTCATTAGTTTGCGCAAAACTATCATGCATTCCCATAGTTGCAATTAACAATAAGCAAACAAAATACGAGCAATTATTTCTCATTTTACTTTAATGTTACTTCTTTAAAACCTTTCGGTATGCTGTAAGGAAATGTTAAAGGCTGATTAAATTCCAAATTACGGTATTCAATATCAATTTGATTCTTTTTGTCATTGTCCGAAGCAATTATGGTTATTTCCCCAGGAGCCAACCGATTTGCCAGTCCTTGATAATTTTTATATTGAATATCTAATAAACGGTTCTTTGCCGGTTGGGACAAAACCAGTGCCGCCATCCTAAAATTTGTTGGGTGTATTTGGTATAATACCTTAAAAAGCTCATTGAACTTCACCGGCTTTAACTGATAGCTATTATTACTAATTTCAACTTCAAACCTGCCATCTCTTAAATCGAACAAAGCCTGTCCCAATAAAACGTTTTGTATCTTTTCAAAATCAAGATCTGTACCTATAATATTGCTGAGATACGAAAAATCCCCATCAAAATACTCATTATCTAACTTGTTATAAAAGGTAACTCTATCCGGCGTTATAAATGCCTTTACAACCCCTAAAGGGGCACTAATCCAAATGGCCTTATCCTTTTCCATTCGGAGACTAACACTAATACCCTGTGATGCATCTCCGTCTGAATAGTCGATTTTCATTCTGCCGCTTAATGTTTTAAAATTGAGTTCGCTTTGGTAATGATTTCTTACGATTGCCTTGGTAGATAGGTTTTCATCTAAATCATTGGCCGATAAAGCCCTACTCGATTTGCAAGAAGATAATAGCAGCACTGCTATACACAAAAGTAATCCCTCTCTAACACTCACCCATTTTAACACCATCTTATTATAATCTTGATTTTAATCTTTCCATAAAGAGGTTTACCTTGGTGGTATTTCCCAAAGCTTTGTGTGCAATCACGAGTTCCTCATATATTTTGTATAACAAAATATCATCCTCTAACCAATAATCTAAAGCAGTTTCCAATACATTCACCGCGTCCTGAAACTTAAATCCCTTGTTTAATGACAACCCATTACAATAATAGAAAAAGGGATGTACAGGAAACATTTCTATAGCCTCCATGCTTAGATCTTCTAAGGCACTAAATTCTTGTTTTACTATTAATTCCTGCATTGTGGATTGGTAGTTAAGCAACGTATTATCTGTACTTGGTGATAAATTTACCACGGGTACTGCTTTCGTAGAAGTCTGGATATTAGTATTTAATGAATCTTTGATTTTGGATGTCAACTCTTCTGTAAAAG
>CAYTDS010000091.1:4440-8195 GCA_964436555.1 uncultured Flavobacteriaceae bacterium
TTATCATAATTTTCAATTCCCTTTTGCTTCAGTGCTTCAAAAAAATTTTCCTGAAAACTATCTGAGTATTCTTCCAAAAAAAGTTCTGCACTTTCCTCTTCTTCCTGGGCATATCCCATTTCTGGCATACAATAGAACCCCAACAAGAGAACTGTTAAGTGTATTACTTTTATCATATCAAAAAAGTTTATTATTTGAAGTGCATTAATTAAACCACCAGAAATTATATTTTGATTTTTTTTTGTAAAGTAAATAGTTAAATCGCTTCTGTAAAGATAAGGCTATTTTACACCAGTACTACCAAAACCCCCATCACCTCTTTGGGTTAGTGAAAGTGCCTCAACCTCCAACCACTCTGCGCGTTCATGCTTCGCAATAACCAATTGTGCAATTCGTTCTCCATCTTCAATAGTAAAGGTGTCCTTGGACAAGTTAACCAAAATCACCCCTATTTCTCCTCTATAATCTGCATCAATCGTGCCAGGTGCATTAAGTACAGTAATCCCTTTATTAGCTGCTAGTCCGCTTCTTGGTCTAACCTGAGCTTCAAATCCCAAAGGTAGCTCAATAAACAATCCTGTTTTAATTATAGCCCTTTCTAAAGACTCCAGAACAATTGGAGTAGTAATATTAGCTCTTAGGTCCATGCCGGCAGAAGCTAACGTCTCATAATGCGGCAGTTTATGATTGGATTTATTAATGATCCTTATCTCCATTTTTTAAAAAATATTTTTTGTAGCTTGTCATTTTCAAGTCTGTAAACAAGCCCTAAAAATAAAAGAAAAATTAGGCTGCCTACTATTAAATTCCTGTTAAAAACATAAAAGGAGAGAATAGAGAATAAAATAGACACTCCCAGATAGAAGCTAATCTTTCTATGGTTGTAAGGAATAGGGTAGTACATTCTACCAAAGAAGAAAGAAAGTATCATCATAGAGCCATACGCAACAAGTGTTGCAATGGCAGATGCTTTATATCCGAAATACGGAATAAAAGTGAAATTGATGATAATTGTGAGTACTGCGCCAATAAGTGAAATGTAGGCGCCGTATCTTGTCCTATCTGTTATTTTATACCAAACAGATAGATTATGATAAATACCTAAGCAAAAACTAGCTAAAACTATATAGGGCACAACAGTCATGGCTTCCCAATATTCAGGATTTGGTATGAATATTACCTTTAAAATATCTGCAAAAACCACAACACCCAATAAAATGACGCTTCCTAAAACAACAAAATAATTTGTAATCTGCGCATATGCCTTTTGTGGATGTTCCGATGTAGAATGGCTAAAGAAGAAGGGTTCAATTCCCATTCTAAAAGCCGTAGCAAACAAGGTCATAAACAATGCCAATTTATAACAAGCCGCGTATTTCCCAATTTCACTTTCAGCTATGTCCGGTGGCAACAATTTGGATAAGAGAATACGATCAAAAACCTCATTAACTGTAAAAGCAATTCCCGCAACAAGGACCGGCATAGCGTATGTCATCATATTTTTCCACAGAGATACATCAAAAATATATGGCCCTTTTAGATACAATCGCAACATTAAAAGCAATGTAAAACCACTTGCAACTAAATTAGAGATAAAAATATAAGAAATCTCAAAATCTGGCCTGTACAACCAGGTTAAAAATGAATTCGAATTAACTGTAGCTAACCTAGGCAGAAACCAAAGAAAGAAAATATTAAGTCCAAGGTATAGTGCTATATTAAAGACTTTAATCAAAGCATATCGCATGGGTTTACCATTAGCTCTGAGCCATGCAAAAGGTATAATTACCAAAGCATCTAATGCCAAAATGTAAACGGCATATCGTATATAGGCGGCATCAATATTTGTTGATTTCGCAATCCAACTCTGAAAAATTAATGCCACAAAAGCAAATAAGAAGGTGCTGGCCAATATGGAAATTAAAGAGGTAGAAACTACTTTTAACTTACTTTCTTCACTGTGGTAAAACCTGAAAAATGCGGTCTCCATCCCGTAAGCCAACAGCACATTAAAAATGGCAAACCACGCAAAAATTACCGATACCTCTCCATATCCTGCTGTTTCCAATACCTGAGTATACAACGGCAATAAAAGGAAAGACAGCATCCTAGGCAACACCGTTGCTAACCCATAAATAAAGGTTTGTTTAAAGAGTTTCTTTAACGGATTCAATTCAAGTTCAATTGGTGATTAAAAGTAGTTATTTAATCAGCGCCAACAAAACGATCTTCTTTTGATAGTTTCCTGTTTATTCCCTATCCCTCAATTGCTTCAAAGCACTTAGTTCTTTTTTAATGGTATTAGCAATTAATCCTCCTAAAACAAATAAAACTATTACTGAGGAAACCTGTATATAGGTGTAAAATCCATGAGAAAGATTTGCTTTAAAGCTAGGCAACAACAGGACAAACCCAGTTATGTAAAGTGCTAATATAAAAGGTGTTGCTATAAAATGGATCTTAATTCTATTTCTGTAGTATCCAACTATTTTAGCTTTAAACTTGCTGGTATTTGTAGAAACATCCATATTTTCTATAGCCTTAATACTGAAAATTTCCAAAGCAATCCGCACTGCTAAAGGGCTTATCATAAGTAGCAACCCCAATGTAACTACCGGTACCTTATATGCTGAAATAAAAAAGAAAAAAGCTACTAATATCAGAACCGTCATGGAAAGTGTGACTGTGGTAAGCCATTGTTTCCTTCTAAGAGTTTTCATTTTTTCGGAAATTTGCTCTACTCCATTGGAAGGTATTCCGGGAGCTGATTGATTCTCCCACTGCGATTTTAAATTCTCAAATGCTTTCATTTTTTACACAATTTGTTAAACTGTTTTTAATTCTATGTAGTCTCACCCTAACCACTTCATGGGAAAGTCCAGTAATGGTTGCTATTTCCTTCTGAGGAAGCCCTTCTAACTCCAACAATATAATTCCTTTGTTTTCCTCAGATAGTTTAAGTATACATGCATATAATTGCTTCAACTGGCTTTCTTTCGAGGATTCAAACTCTTCTATCTCGTCTTGTATTTTATCTGTTCTTTCCGCTAGTATCATTCTTTTTTTTACCCTAAGCTGGAGCAGGCAAGTGTTCACTGTTATCCTGTAAATCCATGTGGGCAAAGCTGACTCATTTCTAAAAGTGTCCAAATTTTCCCAAACTTTAATGAATACTTCCTGTGTTAAATCCTTAGCTAAGTTTTCATCGCCGTTTACATAACCCATACAAATCCGGATTACCTTGGAATAGTTGGCTTGATAAACCTCTTCAAATGGATTTTTAACTTTCTTCATAAACTAGCTACAATTCTTCTTTCACATTAGTAATAAACCATTCCGGCTGATCGTACATGATGAAGTGAGCCGATTCATCAGCAAACTTAATAGAATAATTAGGTAGTTTCTCATATTGCCCTTCATAAGTAGTTTGAACTGTTTCCTTTCCATAAGGTTGAGTTGCTGCTAAAATGGTGACGGGAATACTGATTTTGGCTATATCTTCTCGTAAATCCAATTTTAATAAGTCCGTATAACCATAGACATAGGTTTCCCTGTCGGCCAAAAGCATCCACTCTTTAATCTTCTTTTGTCCATCTGTATTCAATGTCATACCCATAGCCATTTGTTCGGACATTTTCTCAAAGCTAACCAAGTCCATCTCCAGCAATTGCTTATTATATGGGTTGTCATAGACAATATACTCACTTTTAAAATCGGGCATCATCAGAGCGCCAGTAGATGGTAATGCGTCTACC
>CAYTDS010000092.1:0-3086 GCA_964436555.1 uncultured Flavobacteriaceae bacterium
TATTTTTCTACAATTCCTATTTATTACAATGACATACACCACCTTACAGAGTTGCAGATTGGTTTACTGTTGGCTATGAATGGCTTTTTAATCTTTGCCTTTGAAATGCCATTAATAAAATTTATGGAAACCAAATCATGGTCCGTTATTGGGAATGTGGTTTTTGGTTTTTTTTTGGTTGGACTCAGTTTCTTTGTCCTTAATCTCTTTTCCTGGTCGGGTGTTTTGGTACTAGGAATGTTGTTTATGACCTTGGGAGAAATGATTGCGTTTCCGTTCTCCAATGCTTTTGCAATGGAAAGGGCGAAACGAGGAAATCAGGGAGAATATATGGCACTGTATAGTATAGCATTTTCCATATCTCATGTCTTTGCTCACAATACGGGAATGCGCTCTATTGCTAAATTGGGTTATGACGTTACGTGGTATATCACCAGTTCCCTAATTATTGTTGGCATACTACTACTTTATATTTTGAAAAGGCAAATTAGAAAGCCTAAAGTTATTAGTACCTAATAGCCTTAATTTTTATGGCATAGAACTCTAAATAAAGAAAGCAAAACAAGATATTAAGTAACTTCAAAATCATTCTTTTAATTGTTCATATCTTGCCTCCTTTAGATATTTTGCTATAAGTTCATTGAACTCAGGAGTAATTCTTAATAAGGCTGTATTTTCAATTTTATAAAGTGCTTCTTTATCCGAATAACCGTTTTTTAAGAGTTCTTCAAGATAAAACAATGCCGTTCCATAGTCAGCTTTCTTTGCACTGGAAGAAATTATTTTGAAATAAGTTGTATGCTCTTTTGGTGCTGATAATGTCTTTATCATCCATAATAAACTTAACGCCTCTTCATCTACCGTCTTCTGGCTATTTATAAAATCAATATTATCTTCTATGAGCGCATTTACATATCCGTTGAGCCGCTTGCCCATTTCTTGTTGATTCTTGTCAGGACTTTGGTTAAATTTTTCCAGCTCTCCCATCTGATAATTCCACCAACCTAAGTTTTTGAAATTATAGGTAAGGATATCTTCTTCCATATAATAGGCATACTCTTCTTTAAGCAGTGATTCCTTAAAAAAAACTGTTCCCTCATTTTTAGTTTGATTTCGGTAAACGGAATTTCTTTTTAAAGTGCGTTGAACTTTGTTTAAAGAATCCATGCTTTTAAAAGGTCCGTAAACTTTTTTAACAAGCTCCAACTGATCATTTGCGCGTGTTAATCTATTGGATGACAAAAGAGTATTTAATCTTTCCATATCGTTCTCAAATTTGGCAGTAACAAAAGACTCGTCCCTTGTTACATACCCTTTAGCCATCGCCTGTAAGTTTAGTAATTGGAATGCGCGCTCAAGATAGTTCTGCCGTGGTTCGCGATCCAAATCATCTATCACCAGCAGCTGATTAGGATACTTTAATTTATTGAGTAATGTTTCGCCATTTAACATTGCCGGAAAATTATAGTTGGTACGTTCTACTACACCTATATAATGAAATGTATTATTAGTAGTTAGCAGTTCTATATTTCCCAGGTCGGCTCCCCATGAAATAACACCATTTATTCCTTTGATAAATAAGGGAACTACCGATGCGAACTTACCACCACCATCAAAACCGGTAACATATATTCTGTTTTTCTCAACTGGTATTATAGAAACAACTTTATTAAAAAGACCCCTAAGCACTTGCATGTTTTGGGTCAAGGACAAAGTATCTCTTAAATTGTTAGAAGAAGCCAGAACATAGCCCTGTTTTTCGGCAGTTTCTTGCAACATACGTATAGCTTGTCTCCCACGACCTTCCATGTCCGTAATTACCATCAAGGGCCAAGTCTTGTCTACTTCAAAAGCAGTTGGCAGATATAAAGCAAAGGTTTCCCCTGAGTCGGCTTCATTAACCGATAAAGAATCTAAAATATTTCCTTTTTTGAGGACAAGTTGCTGCTGGGCTGAAAGAAAAGACCCGTTTAGAAATATAAATAATAGGATTGTTGTATATTTTTTCATAGTAATTTTATTATCAAATACCTAGCCAATCTTGGTTATTTAAAGTTAAGTAAAATCCGACTAAAAAAATGGTTCTAAGCCTTCATCAGGTTCTTACAAAGAGCATTTTTTACCAATAAATATAATTGCAAAGGTAGTATCCTTATGGGTTAATTTTAATTTTATGCCTCTCTTAGGTAAAACCTATTACTCCGGTATTCGTTTTTTTATAGGCGCATTAGAAACAACATCTGATAGGATAATATGTGTACGGGTTTCTCCATACTGAATTAAAATATCTATGAATTTCTCTAAATGAAATTGATCTTTTAGAACAACATGCATAATTATATTTTCATTTCCTGTAATTCGGTAACAATGTATTACCTCTTCAAAAGAGCCAACCACTTCTAGGAAAGGTTTTAACTTGCCCATAAAAGCCCTAAGATTTATGATTGCCCTTAATTGATAGCCAGTAAGGGTATGAGAAACCAATGTCTTATAACCCGTAATAATACCCAAATCTTCCATCTTTTTTACCCGTTCGGCAACCGCAGGTGGTGTAAGGCCTACTTTTCTGCCGATATTGGCAAAGGATTCTCTGGCGTTTTCCTGAAGGTATTTCAAAATTCGCCAATTCAAATCATCAATCTTTGTATTCAAAACTTTTAAGTATTAAAAATTAATAATCCAAATCTAAATTACATAATTACTGTTGATTACAAAGAGACTTTTGCCAGATTGACCGTAATTTTATATTGTTTATTGCTAGACAAAAGAAAAATGCCCTATAAAAACCTAAGAAATATACCTATTTACAAAAAGTCGCTGTACTTATGTCAAATAAGTAGGGAGTTGGCTTCCTATGTTTCGTACAACAAAGATTTACTAAAGTTATACCAATCCAATAGTTTAAGGGATATTATTGCTGATTCTATTATAACTGATGCTATCTTGATACCTCAGCAAATAGCGCAGGCAGAATGGTCTGAATCACAATCGGTACAATTAAAGAGTGTCAATTTTATTCATATAATTACACGGAACATCCTTTCTTACTGCAATGGGCTGGAAAAAGATGGGATTAAGGAAAAAGA
>CAYTDS010000092.1:3186-5920 GCA_964436555.1 uncultured Flavobacteriaceae bacterium
AAAATAGTTTTGAAAACCACCATTCTTATTCACTGCCCAGACCAGTCCGGAATCATAAGCACTGTTACCACCTTTATTCATGAAAAAGGAGGTAATATTATTTATTTAGATCAACATGTAGATAAGGGAGCGAATGTTTTCTTCATGCGTTTAGAAAGCGATTTTGAACAGAATATACCTTCTATTGCCCTATTTAAAGATGAATTTGAACGTGTCCTGGCTACTCCCTACCAGATGCAATGGAGTATACATCTGGGAGGTGTAAAACCAAAAATGGCATTGTTTGTCTCTAAATATAACCATTGCCTTTATGATTTATTGAGTAGATTTAATTCCGGAGAGTTAGAGGTAGATATTCCTTTCATTTTAAGTAATCACAAGGATTTGGAATATATAGCGAAGCAGTTTGACATTCCTTTTTATCATACCCCCATAAACAACGAAACAAAAATTTTTGGGGAACAACAGCAACTAGAGCTTCTGAAACAATATAAGATAGATTTTATTGTATTAGCACGGTATATGCAAATTGTGCCCCAAACAATTATTGAAAGATACCCCAACAAAATAATCAATATTCACCATTCTTTCTTACCTGCTTTTGCTGGGGCTAAACCTTATCATGCCGCTTTTCAGAGAGGGGTTAAAATTATTGGGGCTACCAGTCATTACGTTACTGAAGAATTGGACGCAGGCCCAATAATTGAACAGGATGTGGTAACAGTATCTCATGCTCATAAAATTTCTGATTTTATTGCCAAAGGCAGAGATTTGGAGAAGATAGTGCTATCCAGAGCGGTAAAACTTCACATTCAAAGAAAAACAATGGTTTATGATAATAAAACTGTAATTTTCTCATAACTCAAAAATTCAGTTTTATAGAATCGCTAGAAACAACCTTTAGAATAATTTTTAATAACCCATAAAACACAAGTAATGAAAAAAGCCATTTTATTCGTACTCATTTTTCAGCTTTTTGGATGTTCCGAATTACAACAAGTTGTGAACCAACTACCTCAAGGGATGGGAAATACTGAAATTGCCAATGGACTCAAAGAAGCGCTTAATGTAGGCATTGAAAAACAAGTAAGTAAACTAACGAAACCCGATGGTTTTTTTAAAAATGAACTTGTCAAGATTTTACTTCCGGAGGAGCTTCAAAAAGTTGATAAAACCTTGAGAGATATTGGTTTAGGAAATTTGGCAGATGAAGGGTTACGTGTTTTAAATAGAGCGGCCGAGGATGCTGTCAGTGAGGCTACACCTATATTTGTAAATGCTGTCAAAAACATTAGCTTTACTGACGCCAAACAAATTTTGATGGGTGGTGATGATGCCGCCACAAAATATCTTTCCTCCTCCACAAGCACAGATTTATACAATAAATTTAATCCTGTTATAGAAAATTCTTTTCAAAAAGTAGGTGCTGATAAGATTTGGGAAAATCTTATTACGCGTTATAATAATCTGCCAATGACAAAAGATGTTAATCCTAATTTAACTGACTATGTAACCAATGAGGCGTTAAAAGGTGTGTATACAATGATTGCTGTAGAAGAAAAGGAAATTCGTACAAAAGTAGCTTCCCGAACTACAGATACACTAAGAAAGATTTTTGCGCTTCAAGATTAGAATTATCTATTTTTCAAGTTATTAGCACAATATCTCAAAAAATTTCTCGTTACTAATGGACAATCGAAGCACAATCTAATCGAAAATTAAGTATAATATAAGCCTATATAAAATACTAGATTTTTGTCCAGAAATATTTGAGTTAGCAATTTTTTGAGTTAGTTAGTTTAAAACCGGTGGGAGCACCGGTTTTTTTATTTAATAAAATTGCTTCTCGAATTCTTATTTTATTCACCAACGATTTGTGCTATTTTATGTTTGATAAATACTGAATTACCACTGAGTTAAAAATTGTAGGTTGTTCCACATTAACCACATGTCCGCAATTCTCAACAACAACTAATTCTGAAAACTTACTTTCAGCAGTAATTTTTTTAATGGTAGGTAAAAATAAATAGTCTTCTCTTCCCATAATGTACAACGCAGGTATATTAATATCAAAGGCTCTAAAGAAACGCAATAGCGGATTTATTTCTGAGGTAAGTTTAAACCACCTTATAAACTCCTTCTGATACAATTTTTTAGCTTCTCTTGCGAAAAGTAAGCGGGATTCCTTGTGATTTTTTTTTGGCATAATAACGAAAGCAAAAAACTTGTATAGCCATAGATACGGCACAATAGATTTAAAAATTACCCCCAACCGCATTAAAACCTGAGATCTAAAATTCAATTTCATAATTGCCCCACCCATTACCATACTTTCTACCCTATCCGGATATTTTTCTGCTAGGTTTCGTATTAAAATAGTTCCCAATGAAATCCCTACAAAATGAGATTTTTGAATTTGTTCATAATCTATAACCTCCACAATATCCAGAGTTATAGAATCAAAGGTATATTTATCGCTTAATGCGTCTTTGAAATTTGGTTTGGAGTTACCGTGTCCTCTTAAATCGAGTAATAAAATATTAAAATGCTTTTTAAACTCCCTTACTTGCTTATACCAGATAGATGAACTACCTCCAGCCCCATGAACAAAGGTTACCCACTTATTGGAAGTCTTATGAAGAAACTTGGTATAATTTAGCAATTCTCCTTTTTTCATAAATGTACTGCAATTTTTGTTACGGCAAAAATTGCCTCAAAATAATCACGATTCTTC
>CAYTDS010000092.1:6020-8184 GCA_964436555.1 uncultured Flavobacteriaceae bacterium
ATGTACTGCAATTTTTGTTACGGCAAAAATTGCCTCAAAATAATCACGATTCTTCAGAGGAGTAACTTATCATGATCCCTGAAATAGGTCCGTTTTCAGCTATTTTAGACAAAGCACAAAATTATTAGTTATAAAGCGGTTATTAGAAAAATCTAAAGGCAACCTTCCTACGTATATTTGTATATATAAAGCTATGATTATGGAAAATCAAAATTGTAAAGTAGGCGCAGTTACGCCAATACCAAGCGGCAGTAATGCAATAGCACTATTAGAATATCAATATCAAAGCTTTTTGGAAAAAGCAACAAACATTCAGTATTCCAACACAAAATTGGGTGAGTTCTTTGAACTGAAAGCAATAAAAATAAAGAAAATGTTAGAAGGGCTTGTTTAGTACCTAAGACTCTTATCTAACCTAGTGGCCATTGCCGTTTGTAACTCTTGTGCTTTTAATCTGGCTATGGCTGCAAAATTATCTTGATTAGAGGCATAAATAATTCCTCTAGAGGAATTTATTAATAATCCTACATTTTTATTTAATCCATAGTTACATACCTCTTCAAGACTTCCGCCTTGAGCCCCTACACCCGGAATCAATAAGAAGTTATTTGGCGCAATTTTCCTTATTTCCTGCAAGTATTCAGCCTTTGTAGCCCCTACGACAAACATCAAATTTTCCGAGTTGGAATACTGCAATGAGGTCTCCATTACATGCTTGTACAACTCTTTACCGTTGCTCATTGTAGTTTGATAATCAAAAGCTCCCGCATTAGAGGTTAGTGCAAGTAAAATGGTATGTTTTTCCTTAAAGGCCAAAAAGGGTTCCACGGAATCACTACCCATATAAGGAGCCACTGTAACAGCATCAAAGTTTAAATCCTCAAAAAATGCCTTGGCATACATCCGCGAAGTATTCCCGATGTCTCCTCTTTTTGCATCGGCTATAGTAAATATTTCAGGGTATTTTGAATTTAAATAATCGACTGTTTTTTCCAGTGCTTTCCACCCTTTAATGCCACAAGCTTCATAAAAAGCAGTGTTGGGTTTGTAAGCTACACACAAATCGTGAGTAGCGTCAATGATGGCCTTATTAAAAGCAAAAATAGGATCTTCCTCAGCTAATAAATATCTTGGTATTTTTTCTAAATCAATGTCTAGGCCAATGCAGAGAAAAGACCTTTTTAACCAAATTTGTTCTATTAAATATTTAGTGGTCATACCACGTATTTTAGATTAACAAGAATTCTTAAATTTCTCAGGTAACAACCTTTTTAAAAAATCTCAGACGCTCCTTTTAATTTTTCTGTGTTTTCAACCAATCGCAGTTCCTCAATGATTTTCTGTACATCACCGCTAAGAATATTTTGCAAATCATATAAGGTTAATCCTATTCTATGATCGGTAACCCTGCCTTGTGGGTAGTTATAAGTCCTAATCTTCGCCGATCTATCCCCACTACTAACCTGGGAATTACGCTTGGCAGCATCTTCTTCCTGCCTTTTTGCTAGCTCAATATCATATAATCTGGAACGTAATACCTTAAAAGCCTTTTCTTTATTCTTATGTTGCGATTTCTCATCCTGGCATTGTGCAACCAAACCAGTTGGCAAATGCGTGAGGCGCACTGCAGAATAGGTGGTGTTTACAGATTGTCCTCCCGGGCCTGAAGAACAGAAAAAATCTATCCGTACTTCTTTGGGGTCTATATGTACATCAAACTCTTCGGCTTCAGGTAGCACCATAACCGTTGCAGCACTAGTATGCACTCTTCCTTGAGTTTCAGTTTGAGGAACACGTTGCACCCGATGCACCCCGGCTTCAAATTTTAAGGTTCCATAAACTTCCTCCCCTGTTACTTCAAATTGTATTTCCTTAAATCCACCATTGGTACCTTCACTAAAATCGAGTACACTGGTACGCCATCCTTTAGATTCACAATATTTAGAGTACATCCGATAAAGGTCTCCAGCAAAAATACTAGCTTCGTCGCCGCCTGTACCTGCACGAATTTCCATTACCACGTTCTTGGCATCTTCCGGATCTTTGGGTATCAATAACAACTTAATTTCTTCTTCCAATCTGGGCAAGCCTTCCTTGGCTTCTTCAAGTTGTAATTTTGCCATTTCCATCATCTCCGGATCGCTTCCATCTGCAATAATTTCCT
>CAYTDS010000093.1:0-6493 GCA_964436555.1 uncultured Flavobacteriaceae bacterium
GGCAAAGTAACCTTCAACCCTGGAGTACGTTGCATTTCCCGCTCTATGGCGAAGCGGGCTTCTTTATTTCGGGCCCAACTTCTTCGGGAAATACCATTATTGACATCATAAAAGAGCATACTCTTTAGTTTCTTGGAAGCATCTTCCGAACCATCCAACAGCAGTCCAAACCCTCCATTGATGACTTCTCCCCAGCCCACACCTCCACCATTATGTACAGAAACCCATGTGGCTCCTCTAAAACTATCACCAATCACATTGTGAATTGCCATATCTGCTGTAAACTTGCTTCCATCATAGATATTACTGGTTTCCCGGTAGGGAGAATCCGTACCACTTACATCGTGATGATCCCTACCCAAAACCACGGGAGCAGTCAGTTCACCCTGCTTTATTGCCTCATTAAAAGCTTCAGCTATTTTGATCCGACCTTCCGCATCTGCATACAATATCCGTGCTTGTGACCCCACTACCAGATTATTTTTTTCTGCCTCTTTTATCCAAGTGATATTGTCCTGCATTTGTTGCCTAATCTCGTTTGGGGCAGTGTTTTTTATTTCTTCCATAATTTGCAAAGCAATGATATCCGTTTGTTTCAAATCGGAAGGTTTTCCTGAGGTGCATACCCACCGAAACGGGCCAAAACCATAATCGAAACACATGGGACCTAAAATATCTTGTACGTAGGACGGATATTTAAAATCGATATGGTTTTCTGCCATTACATCGGCACCGGCCTTGGAGGCTTCCAGCAAAAATGCATTTCCATAATCAAAAAAGTAGGTGCCTTTGGCAGCATGTTTATTAATGATGTCTATTTGCCGCTTTAAGGAGTCTTGTACTTTTTCTTTAAAAACGGATGGATTTTCGGCCATCATATGGTTGGCTTCTTCAAAGGTAAGCTCTGCTGGGTAATACCCTCCGGCATACGGATTGTGCAGGGAAGTTTGATCGGATCCTAAATGAACAAATAACTCTTCCTCATAAAATCGTTCCCAAACGTCTACGATATTTCCAATAAAAGCAATGGAAAGTACTTCTTTATCTTTTTGCGCTTTTTTGGTACGAACAACCAATTCATCTAAAGAATCCATCAATACATCTACCCAGCCCTGATGAAACCTTTTTGTGGCCGCAGCCGGATTAATTTCGGCACAAACGGTAATACAGCCTGTAATATTCCCAGCTTTAGGCTGCGCACCGCTCATGCCTCCCAGTCCTGAGGTTAGAAATAATTTCCCAGCTGGAGTTTCGTCCTTTTCAAGCACTTTGCGAAAGGCATTCATAACGGTGATCGTCGTGCCATGCACAATCCCCTGCGGACCAATATACATATAGGAGCCTGCTGTCATTTGCCCGTATTGGGTAACACCTAGCGCATTATACTTTTCCCAGTCGTCGGGCTGTGAGTAATTAGGAATCATCATTCCATTCGTGACCACCACTCTCGGGGCTTCTTTGGAAGAAGGAAACAGTCCCATAGGATGCCCCGAATAGATATGTAGGGTTTGCTCATCAGTCATCTCCGCCAAATAATGCATAGTCAACAGGTATTGTGCCCAATTTTGAAATACAGCACCATTCCCGCCATAGGTGATCAGTTCATTTGGATGTTGCGCCAAGGCCGGATTAAGATTATTCTGAATCATTAACATGATGGCTGCGGCTTGAAGGCTTTTAGCAGAATAATCATGTATTGGACGGGCATACATTTCATAATCGGGTTGAAACCGATACATATAAATTCGACCATAGGCTGCTAGTTCTAAGGCAAATTCTTCCGCCAACTCCGAATGCCATTCAGCCGGAAAATAGCGTAGTGCATTTCGGATAGCCAATTTTTTTTCGTTTGTGGAAAGCACATCCTTTCGCTTTGGGGCATGGGATACGGTAGTGTCATAACCCCTTTTTGGCGGTAGTTGCGTTGGAATTCCTTGAGATATTTGGGCTTTAAAACTCATACTTCACTCAATATTGGACTGTTTCTCTGTTTACGTTCATTTTGAACTTGAGTTTGAACTTGAATTTTGTATTTGCATTTGTATTTGAACTTGAATTAGTATTTTATTTCAAAGTTCCCCCTCTCTGAGGGTTAGGGGTTATGCTTATCGTAAACGGATTCTCCATTTTTGAACACCATACAGGGTTTAAATGCCCCTTGATGATACAAAATCTCATTGTAATGGTCGGTGTGAAATAGGGCGAAATCGGCTTTAAAACCCACTTCCAATTTTCCTCTATCCTTTAGATTCAGGGCTGCCGCTGCACGAAAAGTAATTCCGGCCAGCACTTCTGCTGTCGACAATTTTTGAAAAGTCCCAAGAATTGCAGCTTGGGTAAGCAAATCCCCCATAGGTGCAGAACCGGGATTATGGTCGCTGGCAATAGCCAAAGCGCATCCTGCATCGAGCAATTGGCGGGCCGGAGTAAAACCACATCCCAGACCTAGGGATGCCCCGGGCAAAGCTATAGCCATTACATCACTTTTGGCCAACAGGGCAATTTCCTTTGAAGTACTTGCTTCCAAGTGATCCGCGCTTATAGCACCATGAGCTACCGCCACAGCACTGCCTCCGTTTGTGAACTGGTCGGCATGTACGGTAAGATCAAATCCAAATGCTTTGGCCTTTTTAAAATAGATTTCAATATCAGTAGCAGAAAAGGCGTTCTCTTCTATAAAGGCATCTATTCTATTGGTGAGTTGTTCTTTCATTAACACAGGAAAGAGGGAACGGCTTATTTCATCGAGATAATCAACTGCGCTTCCCGCAAAATCTCTGGGCAGCATATGCGCCGCTAAACAAGTTGAAATAAGATCTATTGGACCTTGAAGATTCGCACTTTGTATGGCGCGTAACATTTTTAGCTCCTCGCTCACGGAAAGGCCATAGCCACTTTTCACCTCTATAGTGGTTACCCCATTTTTAAGATGTTGTTTGGCTCTTTTCAGCGTCTTTTTAATTAAATCTTCCTCACTTGCTTTTCTGGTTTGGGTTACTGTATCCCAAATTCCTCCTCCCGCTTTTGCAATTTCCAAATAACTGCTTCCGGCATTGCGCATGGCGTAATCCTTGGCTCTAGTGCCACCAAAACAAATATGGGTATGAGCATCTATAAATCCCGGGAAACAAACATGATTGCCGTGCAAACGAATAATTTCTATCTGTTCTTTTTCTGCGTCCCTTAACAAGCTCTGAAAGGTATCGATACGATAAATTACACCATTTTCAATCCAAATACCTGCCTCCTCCAAAACCGGCAACGCTCTATCAGAAAGGGCTCCCTTTAAAGATAAGCCTGTCATTGGAAGAAGTTGACGAAAAGGTCCTATGAGTTTAGCTTTGTTCATATCTTTTGTGTTTCGCTTGGCGTAAGGCGCACTGCGTATGGCGTTTTAGTACTTTTCAAATATTTCGGAAAACTTTGTATTAAGAGAAATACCTTCTCTCTCTTCCACTTGTTTAATAACTTCAATTATCGTCCCTTCCTGAATCATCACTATCCCAATCGCAATGTCATCCGCAAATACCCTATCCTTTTCAGCAAAGGCCACATTTTTTCGAATTTCCTTATGGATTTCATCCAAAAATATCCCTGACTTCATGGGTTTTCTAAACTCAAACGCCTGAGCGGCCGTTAATAGCTCTATAGCCAATATCTTCTCTACATTCCCTATAACCTGTAAGGCTTTACGCCCGCCAATGGAACCCATGCTTACATGGTCTTCCTGACCTAAAGAAGTTGGGATGCTGTCTGCACTGGATGGAAAACAAAGTCCTTTATTCTCACTCGCCAAGGCTGCGGTAGTGTATTGTAAAATCATATACCCGGAGTTAATTCCTGTTTCCGACATCAAAAGCTTGGGCACTCCCGGGCTGTTTCCTTCTAAAGCCAAGTATATGCGTCTATCTGATATATTTCCAATTTCGGATGCGGCCAAACAAGCGTAGTCTAAAGCCATGGCCAGAGGTTGTCCATGAAAGTTGCCTCCACTAATGGTCAATTCTTTGTCTATAATAATCGGATTATCGGTTATGGAATTCAATTCTATTTCTGTTAATTCTTTAAGATGCAACCAAGCGGTTCGGGAAGCCCCATGAACTTGCGGCATACAGCGCAGTGAATAAGGGTCTTGCACTCGTTCGCAGTTAATATGGTCTTCCATAATTTCGGAACCCTTTAAGAGTCGCTTTATTCTTTTTGCCACATGAACGTTTCCTTTGAAGGGACGGAGCGCATGAAGTTCATTAAAAAAGGGTTTTACTGAACCTTGCAATCCCTCTACCATCATGGCACCAATAATATCGGCCTGAGCAAGGCAATTATGCAGGTTTTGGACTACCTTAACCGCATGAGCAGCAATAAATTGTGTGCCATTGATGAGGGCCAAACCCTCCTTTGGGCCTAATTCGAGAGGCTGTAGTCCTGTTTTTTTAAATAATTCCTGAGTCGTTATGGTAGCGCCCTGATAGACCACTTTTCCAAGTCCGATTAATGGCAAGAACAAATGGGCCAAAGGAGCCAAATCCCCTGACGCCCCAACGGATCCCTGGGATGGCACTACGGGAATAACATCGTTTTCAATATGCCAAAGTATGCGTTCCAAGGTGGTTAAAGAAATTCCTGAATACCCTTTAGCCAGAGAATGAGCTTTTAAAACCAACATAAGCTTTGCAATTTCATTAGGGATAGATTCCCCAACCCCAACACTATGGCTTTTTAGGATGTTGTTCTGTAAAACCTTGGTTTCTTCCTTGGATATCTTTGTGGTACAAAGGGGTCCAAAACCGGTATTGATTCCATAAACGATCTCCCCTTTCTCAACTATTTTGGAAACCACATCCGCACTCGAAATCACTTCTTCACGGGTTTGTTGCGTAAGCTGTATTTGAATTTTTCCAAGTGCGATATCCAAAGCCAAACCCGCTGTAAGCCAATCTTCTCCTAATCGAAATGTCTCTGCCATGGATTGCACGAATTCTAATTTTGCTTTTTAAAATTAATCATTATTTTTGATACTTAATGATACTATTTGAATGCATAAATAATAACTATGGATTATCAAGTTGAACTGAGACATATGCGATATTTCTTGGCAGTGGCCAATGAGTTGCACTACCGGAGGGCAGCAGAAAAGTTATTTATTTCCCAACCCGGTCTTAGTCGACAAATAAAACAGATGGAAGATATTTTAGAGGTGCAACTATTTGACCGTGCCAATAAAAAGGTGTCTCTTACTCCAGCCGGACATTATTTGAAGGGCGAAGTTGAATTTGTTTTAAGTCACCTTGAGAAAACCAACCGGAAATTGAGGAGTATTGGTGATGGTAATTTTGGAGAGCTTCGCATTGGCTTTTTAGGTTCGGCAATGCAACATGTAATTCCCGATCTATTGCTGAGGTTAAAGAGTAGTTTTCCTCGAATAAAGACAAGTTTGGAAGAACTTTCCAATCAAGCGCAATTGAATGCGGTGCTTAAAGACGATTTAGATTTGGGGTTTGTCCGCCTAGCCAAGGTTCCTGAGCCGTTAGCTATTAAATCCATTTATGAGGATACGTTTTCTTTAGTTATTCCGGAAAATTATCCTTTATTAACCAGAGAATTCAAAGGAATTCATGAACTGGCCAATGCCGATTTTATTCTTTTTTCACAGAAATACAGTTCATTGTATTATGATACCATTTTGAGCATTTGCACCGATGCGGGCTTTATCCCGAATGTTTCTCACAAATCGGTTCATGCGTATACCATTTTTAAATTAGTAGAAAATAACTTGGGTGTAGCCATTGTGCCTACCGCGTTGCAGTTTGGTTTCCACATGAAAGTGCGATTTATTGAGCTTAAAAATATTCCGCAACGTGCGGTTTTATCAGTCATTTGGAAAGAAAATAATTCTAATCCTGTGCTTAAAAATTGTATGGATTTACTATTAAAAGAAAAATAAAGGTATAAATTAAACGTAACTTTGAACCTAAAAGGCATTTGAACAATGATATCTGACTTGATAAAAAAAAGACGCTCTGTTTTTCCTGTACAATACAATAAGCAACCTATTTCAAAAGAGCATTTAGAGCAAATTCTGGAAGCTGCTAACTGGGCTCCCACCCATAAAAGAACAGAACCTTGGCGATTTAAAGTACTTACAGGAAATAGCAAAACTCAATTGGGTCAATTTTTAAGCACCAAGTATCAGTCGGTTGACCCGAATCCAAAAACTGTCACCATAAAAAAACTGCAGGAAAATGCAGATTTATCTGCTGCGGTTATAGCTATTTGTATGCAACGGGATCCAAAGGCATCCTTGCCCGAATGGGAAGAAGTGGCTTCAACGGCTATGGCGGTCCAAAATATGTGGTTGTGCTGCACGGAATTGGGTATAGGCAGTTATTGGAGCTCTCCGGGACTTATAAAGTTTATGGATGAGTTTTTCGACTTTAATGAAGGAGAAAAATGTCTGGGATTCTTTTATATGGGTTATTATGACGGAGAATTG
>CAYTDS010000093.1:6593-8176 GCA_964436555.1 uncultured Flavobacteriaceae bacterium
CTAAAAGGAAAACAAAGCTCCGCGATACTCCCAGGACTTATAAACAAAAATACCAAAGTAAATTACAGAGACCATAAACTTTAAAAAAGTGCCTGTAAGAAATCCAAGAAAGGAACCAAAAGCAGCTTTCAATGCAGTTTTTTTATCAGCCTTATTGAGAAGTTCCCCAACCAGTGCTCCGATAAATGGCCAAATTATAATACCAAAAAAACCCAGAACAGGAAAGATGAGCGCTACTATCAATCCGATTGTAGTACCAATCATTCCCGCTCTACTCCCGCCAAATTTTTTAGCACCCATAACCGGAATAATATAATCCAGCACGATTACAAGCAGAGCCACAATCAAAGTTATTCCCAAAATCCACCAGTCCATAGGAATTGCTTGCGTAAAATATAGCAACAAAAGTCCAACCCAACTCAATGGAGGTCCTGGAATTACGGGTAAAAAACTGCCCAATATGCCGGTGACTACTAAGACAAATCCCAAAAGGAGGAGCACAATATCCATTCGAATTAATTTGTGATGTGACGAAGATACGGAGGATTTGTTACATTTTATTTAATGAAATCGGCTATTCCAAGTACTCCTAAGTTGAAGAGATGGTAGCTCTTACAATAGAGTTTTGATTAGGCTTTATTTTTTAACTAAAAAAATAGTTTAAACTAAATATTTAGTTATATTTGCAATGTTGATAAACTAAAAGATTAGTTGAATGAAGCAGTTAACCAAAGCAGAAGAAGAAGTAATGCAAATACTATGGCAGTTGCAAAAGTGCAATGTTGCCGCTATAATTGACGAACTTCCAGAACCTAAACCCGCTTATAACACGGTTTCGACAATTGTTAGAATATTGGAAAGTAAAGGTTTTGTAGACCATCAAAAGGAGGGTAAGGGGCACGTGTATTATCCTGTTGTAAAAAAATCGGACTATAGTCATCAGAGCATTACTAAATTAGTGGATGGTTATTTTCAGGGCTCCTACAAGAGTATGGTTTCTTTTTTTATGAAAAAGAAGGATATGAGCCTTTCGGAATTGGAATCGATATTAAAGGAAATTAAAAAGGACGAAAAATGATTCAGTACGGTTTAGAATGTATCGCATTTCAGTTAGTTTTTCTCTTAATGTATGATTTGTTTTTAAAAGGGGAGACTTTTTTTCAATGGAATAGAGTTTACCTAATGGGAACTTATGGCTTATCCTTGTTTTTGCCATGGATGAAGATAGAAGCATTTCGGACCACTTTGCCGCCCCATTATAATTTAAATCCTAAGTTTTTGTTGCAACTGGATGAAATGGCTCCGGTTCAGAATGCCACTGGCAGTACCTTACTTCATTTCTCCTGGCAAGAGGGCGTATTTGTAGCGGGAATGATTATTTCAGTATTCATTTTTAGTCTTAAAATCCTTCAAATTATAAAGTTAAAACGCAAAGGCACTGTTTATTACTTTCCCGAATTTACACAGGTTATTGTAGCGAATAGTACCATAGCTTTTTCTTTTTTTAAGTCTGTTTTTCTTGGAGATCAGGTCTCTAAAAAAGACTATAAAAACATTATTCAGCACGAGTTGGTGCATATAAA
>CAYTDS010000094.1:0-8163 GCA_964436555.1 uncultured Flavobacteriaceae bacterium
GAATACCCTAAGCCCCCTTCCGCTGGGTTATCCAATAAAAATGGAGCCGCCATCTTAACTAATTGGGACTCTCCCAGTCTGTAGGTTAGTATAAAAGCTAACGCAATTACAATATTTGGTTTTTTAAAAAAAGTAACAAAAACTTCTAAAAATCCTTTTGGGCGTTCTCCGGATATGGCAGCAGAGGATTCATACTTTGGTGTCACCAAGAAGTTGGAGATAGTTAGAAGTAGCATTAATATAGCAGCTGCGGTCATGGTTATGCTCCATGCCTTAGTATTGTCACCGTAATAATTTTCTAAAAAGCCTGCCATTATAACTATTAGACCCTCACCGGTTACCATAGCCAAACGGTAGAAGGTACTGCGCATCCCTACGAAAAAAGACTGCTTTTTTTCGGTAAGCCCAAGCATATAATAACCATCCGATGCAATATCATTTGTGGCAGAAGCAAATGCGGCCATCCAAAAACAAGCTAGCGTAGTTGTGAAAAAAAGGTTGGTTGGCAAGGTTAAGCCCACACCCAATAGCGCCAATGCTATGATAAGCTGCATTGATAAAAACCAGTTGCGCTTGGTACTTTTAAGATCCACAAACGGACTCCATAAAGGTTTTAGCACCCAAGGTAAATACAGCCAACTCGTGTATAAACCAATATCAACATTACTCACTCCCAATTTTTTGTACATAATCACGGATACTGTGACCACTAAAACATAAGGGAGACCCTGTGTAAAATAAAGTACGGGCACCCAGGCCCAAGCCCATTTATCTTTTTCAATCATTGGTTATGGTTTGCCTAAATATAGGATAACTGGATTAGTTTCCTGCCCAAATTTGTCTATAAATGTTAAGGCCACATACTTTTCCTTTTCAACTTCTTTAGATATAAGTTGGATACTGTTACTATCGGCTATAAGCGTTTTACTTAATAAGTTTCTCATAGGATAGTCCTGCTTTACTTTTTTTCCTGAAGTATAGAATAAGGCATACCGATACGGTTCTAAATTGTCAAATTTTAGATGGATGTAGTCCCTTTGCCGTAAAACGGATTTAGGTTGTACAGAAGATATGGCTATTTTTGATTTATATAAAGCAGGAGGCAGTGCCGGTTTTTTGTAATAGTTCTTTTTTAAATAAGCTACTACATCAGAATTGTTTTGCATTAAGCTTTTTGCACTGAAATATGCGTTGCCACTTACCACTTCCGTTTTTCTGGCCAACCGAATTTGATTAGGCAACTCTTTCTTATTATTCCATGCCGCATCACTATTATTGCGTATTTTATAAGGACCGTTTCCAATATACAAGTTAGTGCCGGGATTACTTTTATTTGCCCACCAAGCCACAATTTTTCGATGAGATGCTTCAGGCAAATCCATACTCCAATACACTTGCGGCAATAAATAATCTATCCAGCCTTTCTCCATCCATAACAACGGATCGGCGTATAAATCCTCATAAGTTGTCTGCCCGGCTCGGGTATCAGAGCCTTCCGGGTCGGTAGCTTTGTTTTTCCATACCCCAAATGGACTTATTCCAAATTGAACCCAGGGTTTGATACTTTTTATGGTTTGATGTACATTTTTGACCAAAGAATCTACATTGCTTCTTCTCCAATCTTCTATAGATTGGTTAGGCAAGGCATAATTTTTGAAGGTTAACGAGTCGTTTAAAACCTCGTTTTTGATCTTGTAAGGATAAAAATAATCATCAAAATGAATAGCATCAATATCATATTTGGATACTACTTCAGCCATAATGGCATTTAAGTGTTCCTGAACTTCAGGGATTCCGGGATTGTAATAAAATTTGGGACCGTATTTAAGCATCCACTCAGCATGCCTATTGTAATCGTGCAATGGACTCAGGATTTCCGTATTTTCATTCATGGTGGCACGATATGGATTTAGCCATGCATGAAACTCCATTCCTCTTTTATGAGTTTCAGAAATCATCCATGCTAAAATATCATCGCTGGTGTTGGGTGCTTCTCCCTCTACACCGGTTAAAAACCGGGACCAAGGCGCATAGTCAGATGGATAAAAAGCATCTCCTGCAGTTCTTATTTGGACTATTGCGGCATTAAAATGCAGATTTCGATAAAACTCCAAGAGTTTTAGATAATCAGCTTTTTGTTTGGCAAGGCTGTCATTTCCATTTTTAGGCCAATCTATATTAGCCACAGTTGCTACCCAAAAGCCTCTGAATTCTCTTTTTGGCTCCGAGGTATTCGATTTAAAAACCCCGCATGAAGTAAAAAACAGAAGCGCTATAAAAGAGAGGTTTTTGAGCATTTCATCTTCAAATATATCGATTTGCTAAAGTATCATCCTAGGATTACATAAACCATAGGATGATAACAGGTTTTATAACTTAATTAAACTTATAACGCACAAAGCCTTCCATGGCTTCATATTCTGCCAAGCCTAAGGCATTATATTTTCTAGCCGTTTCTTGATTCCGCTGTTCTGCCCTTTGCCAGAATTCACGTGCATCATTACCAGGAAACATGGCGGCATCTTTTTGAGATTGATGTTTAAAAATCGCATTTTTCTTTCTGGACATATCTTTAGGCCCAATAGGAATGGTCATTTCCATATCTGCAATATCCCATTCCTGCCAAGCTCCCCGATACAGCCATACATAACAATCATCTACCCATTTCACCTTATCTTTTACTAATTTTTCAAGGGCTTTGAAGATGATTTGCAAACACACCCTATGCGTTCCATGAGGATCCGAAAGATCTCCGGCTGCAAAAATTTGGTGCGGTTTTATCTTGTTTAATAAATCTACCGTAAGGGTAACATCTGCATCTGAATATGGATTTTTCTTTACGGTTCCAGTTTCATAGAAAGGAAGGTTTTGGAAATGGGCATTTTTTTCATCTACTCCGCAATATCTACAGGCTGCCAGAGCTTCACCTTTTCGGATAAGCCCTTTAAATTTCTGAACCTCCGGACTATCAATCTGTCCGGGTTTTTTGCCTGCCAAAAAATCTCTGACCTTTATGAATTGGTCTTCAATTTCCTTATTGTCTTTTTGGATATCTCTTGCAAAATCCATGAACCGGATAACTTCATCATCAAATACAGCTATGTTTCCGGATGTTTGGTAGGCAACATGTACCTCATGACCTTGGTCTACTAACCTAAGCAGGGTACCACCCATAGATATTACATCATCATCTGGGTGTGGGCTAAAAATGACAGCTCTTTTTGGAAATGGGGTATTGCGTTCCGGTCTGTTACTATCATCAGCATTTGGTTTTCCACCGGGCCAACCGGTGATTGTGCGCTGCAACTGGTTAAACACTTTAAGGTTTATGTCTTCAGCAGAGCCAATTTCTGCAACTAAATTACCCATTCCATGCTCATTATAATCCTCATTGGTCAACTTAAGTATGGCTTTAGCTAATTTCTCTGATAACCATATAGTAGCTTTCTTAATCAATTTGTCATCCCAGTTGCATTCACCAACTAACCAAGGATTATTGATTCTGGTAAGCGCAGAGGCTGCTGCCTGATCTACTATAAAATTACAGTTTTTATGATTTTGTAAAAAAGTGGCAGGAACAGATTCTCTTATTTGCCCTTCTACTGCTTGTTTGATTATTCCTGCTTTACCTTCGCCCCACGCCATTAAGATAATTCTTTTGGCTTCCATAATTGTGCCAACTCCCATAGTAATAGCTCTGGAAGGAACATTTTCATGACCAAAAAAATCGCTTGCCGCATCTAAACGGGTAACCCTGTCCAAGCGTACCAATCTGGTTTTACTACTAATGGAAGATCCCGGTTCATTAAAGCCGATATGTCCGGTTCTACCAATTCCTAGGATTTGGATATCAATACCACCGGATTTGAGTATCTTCTTTTCATAGGTTTCGCAAAAAGCCCTAACATTTTCTTTTTTTAGGGTACCATCAGGAATATGTATATTTTTTTTGTCAATATCAATATGATCAAATAAATGTTCATTCATAAAGCGAACATAGCTATGAATGGAATCCGGTTCCATTGAAAAGTACTCATCTAAGTTAAAGGTAATTACGTTTTTAAAGCTCAATCCCTCTTCCTTGTGTAATCTCACTAAATACTCGTACACTTTAATAGGCGTTGATCCTGTTGCTAAACCCAGAACAAACTTTTTCCCTTGCTTTTGTCGCTGAGTTATGGAATTGGCTATTTCCCTAGCTACGAACAAAGAGGCATTTTCCGAGCTTTCATGAATAATGGTGTTTATTTTCTCAAATTTTTTGGACTCATCATCGGTTAGAATTACCAATTTTTCAGATGCGGTCAGTGTTTTGGCCATAAAAAGTGACATTTTAGTGTTAATGATTTACAGTTACAAAGGTAAGTAAAAAAATAAACACCTGCCGTTTTTTGCTATAAATTTTGCTTTTTTTTGCAATTTTAACATTTTTAAATTTTAAAACTGTAAAAAACAGCAAATAGAAATAATTTGCTATATTTGTTGCCAAAACATTTACAAATACATGTTAAAAGAAGAACGTCATCAGGCTATACTAAATGAGGTAGAGCTGCACAATAGGGTTTTGTTAACCGATATTGCTGAAATTTTGGGTGTTTCTATAGATACGGTACGTCGCGATGTGAAAGAACTGGACGAAGAGAATAGATTGAGAAAGGTTCATGGTGGCGCTATTTCCTTAAGCTTTACAAGTTATAACCCAAGTCACACTATTTATGCGCTTCCACAAAAAACCAAGATTGCGGAGAAGGCCGTAAAACTTTTAAAGGATGGAGGTGTAATTTTAATTGACGGAGGTACAACATGTTTGGAATTAGCTCGTTTGATCCCAGTAAAACTTAAACTAACGTGTTTTACTCTTAGTTTACCCGTTGCATTGGAATTACTCTCAAAACCCAATATTGAAACTATTTTTATCGGTGGCCAAATGTCTAAAGATGCACAAATTGCCATCGGAGCTAATGCAGTACATAATCTTTCCAAAATAAAGGTCGATTATAGCTTTATAGGGACTGGTTATGTAGATGCGGTATATGGTTTAACGGAGTTTGATTGGGATATTGTGCAAGTAAAAAGGGCCATTATTAGTGCTTCTAAAAAGACAATACTTTTATCTATTTCCGAAAAGCTAAATTCACAGCACCGCTATAAAACTTGCGATTTGCATGAGATAAATACAATGATAACGGAACTAAATCCCGAAGATAAAATCCTTAGACCTTTTAGAAATCAAGAAATTTACCTATTATAAGTTATGTCTGATTACAAAAAAATCACAGAACAGGCCTCTAATTATGAATGTCTGGAAAAAATGGATACTTATTCCATATTAACCAATATAAATGAGGAAGACAAAAAAGTGGCAGAAGCGGTTTCCTTCGTCATTCCTGTAGTATCGAAACTGGTTGACGCCTTGGTTACACGCTTTAAGATCGGAGGTCGGTTATTCTACATTGGGGCTGGTACCAGTGGCAGATTAGGAATTTTGGATGCATCAGAAATTCCACCAACCTACGGTATGCCGCATGACAGAGTTATCGGACTCATAGCAGGTGGAGACACTGCGATAAGAAAATCCGTGGAACATGCAGAGGATGATATTGAACAGGCCTGGAAGGATTTAAGTGCTTTTACTATAACAAAAAATGATACAGTTGTAGGAATTGCAGCCTCTGGAACAACACCCTATGTTATTGGAGGTGTAAAAGCTGCAAAGACGAATGGCTTACTTACGGCCTGCATTACCAACAATCCGGAGTCGCCGTTGACAAAAGCAGTTGAAATTCCTATTGCCGTAAATGTAGGCCCGGAATTTGTTACCGGAAGTACACGAATGAAAAGCGGGACATCTCAAAAGTTGGTGCTTAATATGATCTCTACCGCCTTGATGATTAAAATTGGAAGGGTTCAGGGCAATAAAATGGTAAATATGCAATTGAGCAATAATAAATTGGTAGATAGGGGAGTACGCTTTTTGATCGAA
This sequence comes from uncultured Flavobacteriaceae bacterium, assembly GCA_964436555.1. Lineage (GTDB taxonomy): Bacteria > Bacteroidota > Bacteroidia > Flavobacteriales > Flavobacteriaceae > Aurantibrevibacter. Next base: position 5,984 of record CAYTDS010000094.1, read on the forward strand.
GAATTAAAAATTGAATACAAAGAAGCGGAGCAATTATTGAAAAAGCATGGTTCAGTTAAAAATGCTATGGAAGCTAAAAAATAGGAAATTTATTTCTTGGAAATTAAAGTCACTTCTTCTGGAGTTACTATTTTGTCGCTCTTGTTACCCCAAGAATTTAAAATGTAATTCATTACATCTGCGATTTCATCATCCTCAAGACCCATTGGCATCATTACACTGTTATACGTAACACCATTTACTACGATTTCGCCCCGCTGTCCGTATTTAACCCCTGCAATGCTTTCTGTTCTATTGTTTTGTAAATAGTCCGAATTAGCTAAAGGAGGAAAGGTATTTTTTACTCCTTCACCCTTTTCAAGATGGCAGGTAACGCAGAAATCTGCATATAACTCACTCCCTCTTTTTATACTCTCTTGTAATTTACTATCCTGGAACAGAGTGGTAAACAAAGCAAAAACTCCAACTAAATAAATAGAAATGAATACCTTCATATAGCAATTTTAAAAGGGTAAGAACGGTTTAATTTTGAATCTGGTTTTAAGAATTTAAAAGAAATCGAATAAAGAAACAGGGGTTATTAAGGAATGTTAGATTACTTGTTTGGTATTAACCTGTATATTCCTTTTCCTTCTACAGAGACGTAGATAAATCCGTCAGGCGCCTGACGAACATCCCTAACTCTGCCAATATCCTCCATCAGTTTTTCTCTATGTATAACTTTTTCACCCTGGAGCTCTAAGCGTTCTAAATATTGAAATGAAAGAGAACCAACTAAAAGATTACCTTTCCAATCCGGATATTTGTCAGAAGTAACAAAGGTCATTCCGCTTGGAGCGATAGAAGGAACCCAATAATGTATGGGTTGCTCCATACCTTCCATTTCCGTTTTGTCGGTTATTGGGGTACCACTATAGTTTATACCATAGGTAATTAAAGGCCAGCCATAATTAGCCCCCTTTTTTATAATATTAATTTCATCGCCACCACGTGGTCCGTGTTCATGGTTCCATAATTCGCCAGTTTCTGGGTGTTTTACCAATCCCTGAGGGTTTCTGTGACCGTAACTATAAATTGCTTTTTTAGCGTCTTTTGTATCTACAAAAGGATTATCAGAAGGAATACTACCATCATCATTTAAACGATATATTTTTCCTCCATCGCGTGTAATATCCTGTGGGTTTATTTCCATATCTCCACGCTCTCCTATAGAAAAATACAAATAGCCTTCATTGTCAAATTCAATTCTTGATCCAAAATGCTGACCTTTTGTTGTGTTTGGGGTTGCTTTATATAACAACTCCTTATTTACTAGAGAATTGTCTTTTAATTTTGCTCTCATTAAGGCTGTATGTCCCCCTTTGTCATCCCCTTCTGAAGAGGCATAGGTAAGATATATCCAACCATTAGTTTCGTAATTAGGATGCAGTTTTATGTCTAGTAGTCCACCCTGGCCTCTATCATAGACTTCTGGAACGTTGGCAATAGTAGTCCGATTACCATCTTTAAAATGAAGAATTTGTCCGGTTTTATCATTAATCAACATGCTACCGTCTGTAAGAAAAGCCATACTCCATGCAATTTGTATATCTCCAATTACCAATTCCGCTGTGAAAGAATTTTTTTCAGGGGAATTAACCTTGTTTTCAGGACTTTGTCCACAGGATAGAACAACAGTAAAGACAAGAAAATACAGGGATAATATACGATTCTTCATAATGATTCGTTATTAATAATAATAATGTAAGCTTTAGGGCTTAAAGATAGTTAGAAATATAAGTTTAAACAATTACACCAAGAATATACCGATCCCAAATCTGTTATTCTATACAAAACTTGACTTAACCTATGCTCCCAAAAAAACCAAGGTATACTTTGTATGCCATAGTGTTGCTTGTAGTTTCAGTTGTTGGTACTTCGGCAATAGCTAATCCAAAAGTTTACGAGCTCCTTACCGAATTTACAAACGTTATTGAAAAGGCGTCCTTTTCTACGTTCGCAGTGGGTGAAAAGGGGACATCGGCTTCCGATTTGGCAGTTTTAAATGTAGCGGAAACAGCACTTGTTCCTAATGCTCCTATGTTTACAACTATAATCAACGGTGCTAATGAAACGGTTACCTGTTCCATAGATGGTAGCACGCTGGCAAAATTTTTTCTTTGTGGTACCGGCGACAACAG
>CAYTDS010000095.1:0-1826 GCA_964436555.1 uncultured Flavobacteriaceae bacterium
CTTCCCGGTCTTCCTGTTGGCAAATCATACCCTAAAAATTGACCAAGACCAAAACTTTTAGCATGTTTTTCCCACTCATCCATGCCTTGATCCATTGTAGGGAATTTTTCATAAATCTTTCTAAAAGTACCCGCAAAGTATGCATTACAAGATTTGAAGATTCCTGTATTGAGATCACGGATTCCTCCACCACAATGACAACCTCTTTTTTTATTCCCCACATAAAAACCATTGAAGCACTGAATCTTTGTCTCTGGAGTAATAGCACCTACTTGTAGGGCTATTAAGGCATTTAAAGTTTTAAATGGCGATCCGGGAGAGGGTTCTGCTAAAATAGATCTGTCCCAAGTTGGCTTAGAAATAGTATCATAGTAGAGTTTTGTGTAATTCTTAGATCGTTCTCTGCCTACTAATAAAGATGGATCATAGGTGGGTCCGGAGATGAGAGCCAAAATTTCTCCCGAACTTGGTTCCAATGCTACGATGCCCCCACGCTTTCCATGCATTAATTTTTCTCCATATTCTTGGAGAACTTTATCTAGTGTCAAGTGTATTCCGGTTCCTTGGTCTGGTAGAGTATCCAAAAGTCCATCCTTATAGGGTCCAATGTCACGGTTAAATCGGTCTTTTTGAATATATTTTACACCTTTTTTTCCTCTTAAGACCTCCTCGTAAGACTTTTCGACTCCTGTTCTGCCAGTAAGCTCTCCTGCTACATAATAAGGATTTCTTTCCAAATCTTGTTCATTAACTTCGCTGATATAGCCCAAGACATTAGCGCCACTTTTGGTGTCATAATATCTTAAAGATCTTTTTTGGATATAGAAACCCTCAAAGCGTCTCATTTTTTCTTGTAATCTGGCATAGTCTTCTTTTGAGAGCTGAGAGACCAAAACAGATGGAAGACGTGGAGAATATATTTTGGCTTTGTTTAAATTTTTTATAAAACTCTCCTTGTCAATCCCAAGAAGTTTACAGAACTCTATTGTATCAAGAGGTTTTACCTCTCTTGGAATAACCATTACATCGTAAGCGGTTTGGTTTGCAACCAATAATTCGCCATTTCTGTCGTAAATATAACCTCGCTCAGGATAGTCGTAAATTGTTTTTATGGCTGGATCTTCCTTAACCTGGTTTGGAGAAAAACTGAATATCTGGAGATAGGACAGCCTCCCAATAAAGGTTAATCCTATAATAAGTATAACAGAGGATAAGAGTAATTTTTTCATTCTTTTCGAATACTAAAAAGTGAACTAAACAACAAGCACAACACCAGGGTTGAAGCTCCGATTACTAAAACTTTCTTTAAAATTAATATCGAATTAGCAAAACTGAAAATTTCTAATGAAAAGAAAATTAAGTGGTGTACCACTATTAATAACGTTAAAAAAGTAATTTGTTGTGCCTTAGTAGCATTAGATAATTTAAAACTTTGGAACTCTAAATTAACACCAAAACAAAAGCGCATTATAAAAGGTCTTAAGTAAGCAATAGTTACTGTTGAAGCGGCATGCAGCGCCATAGTGTCTGACAACAAATCTATCATTAAACCTAATAAAAAGCTTATAAACATGAAAGACGGTCGGTTTTCTTTGTTGGGATACCAATAAAGAAACAAGATATACACCATGGGGTTTATAAACCCAAAGAAGTTTAGGTTATTAAATATCAAAACTTGCACGAGAATCAGTAAAACAAATCGAACAATATTTACGAAGTAGGTGTTATTAATCATTGTTAGTTTTTGCTTCTAATTGTTTTATTTCCGGCATATTTAAATTGTTAATGACATACACATTTCTTATGTTAGCCATATTATTAAAGAG
>CAYTDS010000095.1:1926-8132 GCA_964436555.1 uncultured Flavobacteriaceae bacterium
GATTGGCATAACTATTTTTAATAATCTTAGCAGGAACAATAGTATAACTAATGCTTGCAGTATCTATTTCCATAGAATCAGTAAGTTTCTGATTTATTATAAGCTTTCTTAACCTTTTATTCTCTTCTACTAGTCTATTATTTTCTTCCTTTAGATTAAAATAAGCCGAGATATTACTGGATGTTTGATGAATAGTTCCTGAAATCCAGTTTGCAGAGTTAAAGAAACGAGAATTATGATAGGAATGGGATTGAATTGTAAATGCAAAGGATATTGTAAACAACAAGATATAAAATAGAAAATTTTTATATCTTATTATAAAGTTAATAATCTGTTGCATTCACTTTTAAGTTAAGATGGAAACTAAATGAAATAGCCTTATGTCACCATAAACTACGTGCTATAGTTTAAAATTAGATTACTTAATCAAGATGCTCTTGTAGCGTTCTAAATTTTTTAAGGCAATTCCTGTGCCTCTTACCACAGCTCTAAGTGGGTCTTCAGCAATATAAACAGGTAAATCCGTTTTTTGAGAAAGTCTTCTGTCTAAACCTCGTAGCATGGAGCCACCACCTGCCATATAGATTCCGGTATTGTAAATATCAGCTGCTAATTCCGGCGGGGTTTGCGACAAAGTTTCCATAACCGCGTCTTCCACTCTAAGGATAGATTTATCCAACGCCTTTGCAATTTCCCTATAAGAAATCTGAACTTGCTTTGGTTTTCCGGTTAACAAGTCTCTACCTTGAACAGACATGTCTTCAGGAGGTGATTGCAGGTCTTCTGTAGCCGAACCAATTTGTATTTTTATATTTTCCGCAGTACTTTCTCCAACATATAAATTATGCTGTGTTCGCATATAATAAATAATGTCATTTGTAAAAACGTCACCTGCAATTTTAACTGATTTATCACAGACAATCCCACCCAAAGCTATTACAGCAATTTCTGTAGTACCGCCACCAATATCAACAATCATGTTTCCTTTCGGCTGCATAATATCCAGACCAATACCAATTGCAGCAGCCATTGGTTCATGAATTAGGTACACTTCTTTTCCGTTAACTCTTTCGGCAGATTCCCTAACTGCACGCATTTCTACTTCCGTTATTCCTGAAGGAATACAAATTACCATCCGTAAGGCAGGTGGAAACCATTTTTTCTTTAATGCCGGAATATTTTTTATGAACATGTTGATCATCTTTTCAGATGCATCAAAATCTGCTATTACACCATCCTTAAGTGGGCGTATTGTTTTAATGTTTTCATGGGTTTTTCCCTGCATCATACTCGCTTCCTTCCCAACTGCAATGATTTTACCGCTAATCCTATCCCGGGCCACTATGGATGGACTATCAACAACTACTTTATCCATGTGTATAATTAACGTATTGGCCGTACCCAGGTCAATAGCTATTTCCTCGGTCAAAAAATCAAAAAAGCCCATAATTCAGTTTGGTTTCGGATTAAAAGTAAATTTTATCGACAAAAGTAGTAAAATTAATGCTTAAAATGACGTGTTCCTGTCATAACCATTGCAACCCCATTTTCATTACAATAATCTATACTTAACTGGTCTTTTATAGATCCTCCAGGTTGAATTACACTGCCAATACCACTTTTATGAGCAATTTCTACGCAGTCAGGAAAAGGAAAAAATGCATCGCTGGCCATTACGGCTCCATTAAGGTCAAAATTAAAGGTTTGTGCTTTTTGAATAGCTTGATTTAAAGCATCTACTCTGGAGGTCTGTCCTGTTCCACTTGCCAATAATTGCTTGTTCTTTGCTAAAATAATTGTATTGCTTTTAGTATGCTTACAAAGTTTGGATGCAAAAAGCAAGTCATCCAATTCTATCGTTGAAGGTCGTTTTGTCGTAGCGAAGATTAAGTCGGTTAAGGCATCCGTTATATTGTCTTTATCTTGAACAAGAACCCCGTTAAGACAGGTTCTTACCAAACTCTTCGGAAGTTCTACCTCCTTTTGAATCAAAAGTATGAGATTCTTTTTAGCCATTAAAATAGCAGCTGATTCTTCAGTATAGCCTGGAGCAATTACAACTTCACAAAACAAATGATGAATTTCTTCTGCAGTGGCTAAATCAATTTGTACATTACTAATTAAAATACCACCAAATGCAGAGACCGGATCAGCTGCCAAAGCGGCTAAATAGGCCTCTTTAACCGTTTCTCTAGTTGCGAGCCCACAGGCATTATTGTGCTTTAAGATAGCAAAAGTTGGTAAATCATTTTTGAACTCATTTATTAAATTTACCGCGGCATCTACATCTAGTAGATTGTTATAAGAAAGTTCTTTACCATGAAGCTTGGTAAACATGGCATCAAAATCACCAAAGAAATACCCTTTTTGATGGGGATTTTCTCCATAGCGTAAAACTTGACCTTTTTGTTCGCTAATCTTCAGGACAGTTTCTGCTCTATTTTCATTAAAATATCTAAATATTGCGGTATCGTAATGTGATGTAATATTAAAAGCCTTTGTGGCAAAGCGTTTTCTGTCTTCTAAGGTAGTAGAACCATTTCTGGCTGTAATCATGGATAAAACCTCCGAATAATCGTCCATGGATGAAACACAAAGTACATCTCTGTAATTTTTTGCTGCAGCACGAATTAACGAAATACCTCCAATATCAATTTTTTCTATAATATCTTGTTCAGTAGCACCGCTGGCAACGGTTTTTTCGAAGGGATATAAATCTACTATAACTAGGTCTAGTTGAGGTATACCGAATTCCTGTAACTGTGCCTGATCATTTTCATTGTCACTTCTGTTCAGGATACCACCAAAAACCTTTGGGTGAAGCGTTTTTACTCTGCCTCCTAAAATGGATGGATAACTAGTTAAGTCTTCTACAGGAACTACATTAATTCCAAGTCCTTTGATATAGCTCTCTGTGCCTCCGGTAGAATAAATTGTAATGCCCAGTTCATTTAGTTTTTTTACTAGGGGTTCCAGACCCTCTTTGGAGAATACAGAAATTAATGCAGTTGTAGCTTTTTTATCGGTAGTCATTTATACAGATGTGTGGTTAAGGATTTTAAGGTCACAAATGTAATTTTTTTGGGATTAATAAAAGGACAGGCTTATTAACAAAACCAGAAAAATTTTAAAATAGTGCTGCTACTTTTTCATTTACAAATTCTAAAAAGCGTTCATCCTCTTCCGTAAAAGGGTTTAAGGTGTTGGAATCGATGTCTATCTGACCAATATTTTTCCCATTCACAAATAATGGTACTACTATTTCTGCTTTAACAGTCATGCTACAGGCAATGTAATTGTCTTGTACCTTGACATCCGGAACAACAAAGTTTTGGTTGGAAACGGCAACTTGTCCGCAAATTCCTTTGCCGTAAGGAATTATAGTGTGATCCGTTGGGGCACCAGCATATGGGCCTAATTTCAGTTCCTCCTTATTGCCATTTTTAAAATAGAAACCTACCCAATCATAATAAGCAACATGCTCCCTGAGTAAATTACATATTTCTTGCAACCTATTATCAATATTTTTTTCTTTTTGGTCTAATATCTCAGAAACTTTGCCCTCTAGTACTTTTAGCATTTTAAATTTTTGTAAAAATATTAAATTCTATAGAAAACAACTAGAGTCGTGTGTGGGTTAAATTTAAGCAACCCATAAATAGAGTATCTTATTAAATTTTATTAGTTTTTAATTGCAAAATACATCCTTGTCTTAAAATTTAGTTATAAGTAGCTGTTAAGCACAGGGGGTTACTGCTTTTTTTGTAGCTTTGCCATTAGATGAAGAAAGTCCTACATAGAGTTTTTTCTGTTTCCTTGGCTCTGTTGCTTCTGGCATCTACTACTTCATGGCGGGTAGAGAAGCATTTCTGTATGGGTCATTTGGTTGATATTGCACTTTTTTCTGAGGCACAGACCTGTGGTATGGACATGGAAAATGATCCTATCAGCGAACAAGAAGAATTCATGTCTTGTTGCTCACAGGAGGTTATTATTGTAGATGGGCAGGATAATCTAAAACTTTCTTTTAACGATTTTAATTTTGATCAGCAGGTTTTCCTTGTTGCTATAACTAATTATTATTTTGATTTATTTGAAGAGCCGTCTAAGCTTAAAATTCTTCGTAGCCATTACCCACCGCCTATTCTAATCAAGGATATTCATATACTTGACCAAGTGTTCCTAATTTGATTTTAGTGTTTTAATGTATACTAACCTATGCTTGCTTTTGGGCAAAATAGGCTAGTTTTCTGATTCCACATTTGGAAATGGTACTACTAATGACACTAAAATTGAAAACACATGTTTACAAACACTAAAACCCTATGTTTAGGGTTTAAATTCATACTACTTGTTTCATTATTCGTTTCTGCCAGCACAAGTGCTCAGGGTCCTCCAATAACTACAGATGGTCCTTTAATGCTTGGAGGTGGTAGCATTACGGTAAGAACATTAACGGAGATTAGAAAATTGGACAGTGGAACGTTTACCTATGTTCCGCTAACAGTACAGTACTTGCCAACTTCTAATACCCAAATTGGTATTGCTTTACCTTATATTATGTATAACCCTATTCAGGGCGTATCAGGAAGCGGATTAGCCGATATACAATTGATAGGGAAATATCAGTTCTATCGTAAGGATGGCACAGGAAAAACTTTTCGATTACTTGCTAAAACGGTTCAATCTTTGCCAACCGGGGAAGTATTGGATCTAATGGATTTGAGTACCGGACTGTATCAAGGATATGCAGGTATAGTAGCTGGTTATGAATCGCTGAAATTTGGCATATCTAATGAGCTTGGTTATTCTTGGATGCCGGATGGTACACTGGATGGGTTGAGACATAAACTGGGATTTGGATTACCTCTATTAAAACCCATTTACCCTAATAAACAGCTCAACCTATATTTTGAATATTCTAGTTTTTGGCTTCCTCAACGAGATGGGTATCAACTATTATATGCTCAAGGGATGCAGTTTGCCAGTAAGGATATCACTTTTGATTTAGCCTTACAGGCTCCTTTGGTTAACGACATGCCCCTTGGTATGAGACTAGAATATAGTGTTTATTTCGGAGGTAGATATACCTTTTAAATCAATTATAACAAATAAATAAAACAGAAATTATTAAAACTCATTGTTTGAAACCGGATATTTTGGACGTAATATTTATAAATGTCAGGTTTCATGTAACTATTTAAAAACAAATTATAAAAAATGAAAAAATCAATTATAGTAACATTGGTCATTGGGATAATGACTATGTTTAATGTAAAGGCACAAAATGGAATGGATCAATTTAGTATTCAGGTTGATGGTCTAGGCTGTCCATTCTGCGCCTATGGGCTAGAGAAAAAGTTTAAGGAATTTAAAGGAATAAAAGATGTAAAAATTGATATCGAAACCGGTGATTTTTCGTTTTCCTATCCCGCTGAAAAGGCTTTATCACTTACTGATGTTCAGAAGCAGGTAGAAAAAGCCGGTTATACTCCTATCACTGCTAAAATTGAGCGTTCCAATGGAAAGGTGGAAGAATCCAATTCTTCTGTAGTGCAGAATAGTTCTGAAAAAACCACAAAGCAGGAAAAAGTAATGGTCGCCGGTAATTGTGGTATGTGCGAAGCAAGAATTGTTAAGGCCGCTAAAGGAGTTTCCGGAGTTACCAATGTTGCTTGGGATAAGAATACAAAGTTGATGACTGTAGGTTTTGACTCAAATACCACATCCCTTTTAGAGATAGAAAAAGCTGTTTCTGCCGCAGGGCACGACACCCATACCAGTAAAGCTGCCGATACGACTTATAAAAGCCTTCCCGCCTGCTGTTTATATGAGAGAATCGGAAAATAAAAGAGAAGTATTGTAGAAATTATTTACTGATTAATTTAGAGCTATTTGATCAACTTAGTATCCACTAAGTTTAAAATGGTCAAATAGCTTATTAAAACAAATACCATGAGGAAATTATATTTAGTAATGATTATCGTGTTGCTCTTTGTATCATGTGCAAAAAAGATAGACCCTCCAAAAGAATGGTCTCTTCTAAATAGCGTTACATTAAAAGGGATTAACCCTATTGGACTTGCCGTAATGAATAGCGAACTCTGGCTCTCGGATGGAGACCATAATCGCTTAGTTCAAATAAATCCAAAGGGTGAAATTTTAAAGGAAATAGACTCGTTAGAACGACCAATGCACATAGATGC
>CAYTDS010000096.1:0-6414 GCA_964436555.1 uncultured Flavobacteriaceae bacterium
TTAATAACTAACCAACAAAAATGTTTTGGTTTAATAGGATATATGATGAAAGAGCTGAAAGATTATGATTTTGCCGCAAATAAGTTTTATTCCGAGTATCCGCTACCTGTCTTCCCAATAATTTCCGGAGATTTTTATAGATCTCATTCCGATAAAATATGCAAAAGTTATAATGACTTGGTATACTTATCTAAATTGGCGAAAAGGAATCAATGGGTTTATAATACTGAGCTTGAAGATCAATTAATTAATAAGGATTATATTATTGTAGTTACCGATGCAACCCTAAAAATTGTTCATGTTACACATAACCTTCTAGAAATGAACGGCTACTCTCCAACAGAGGTTATTGGTAAGCAACCTAAAATGTTCCAAGGTAAAGATACTTGCAAAGAGACCACAGATTATATTGCGTCTGCAATTAGAAATAAAGTACCTTTTGAAGCTCTGATTGTTAACTACAAAAAAAATGGTTTACCCTATAAATGTTGGATTAAGGGTGAGCCAATCTTTGACAAAATGGGAGAGGTTATAAATTTCATTGCATTTGAGCGTGCTGTAGCATAACTTTCTTTTTTAATATAATTAAAAATCCCCAACCGGAATTAAACGACTGGGGATTTTAAATCTTTACCTATATTATTTTCTAAAAACTACAAGTCTCTATTTCTGTTACCCTAAGGGTATTTACCATTCCTTTATCCTTAATGGGCATTGCAGCTAAGCTAATAAGCATATCTCCGACATCCAGAAAACCTTTTTTACAGGCAATGCTATTAACATCTTCTATGGTTTCATCAGTAGATACAAATCTATCATAGTAAAATGCTTTTACCCCCCAAAGTAAATTCAATTGGGTTAATATTCTTTTATTTGAAGTAAAAACCAAAATATGTGCATTTGGTCTCCATGCTGATATTTGAAAAGCCGTATAACCGCTATTAGTTAAGGTAGAAATAGCCTTTGCTTTAATCTCATTGGCCATTATTGCCGCATGGTAGCATACTGATTTAGTAATGTACCGTTTAGTACGCACATTTGGAGCTTCCTGAGGTACTCGTATTAGACTTGAGTTCTCCACTGTTTCCAGAATACTGGACATTTTTTGAATTACCTGAACAGGATAATTTCCTACTGATGTTTCTCCTGAAAGCATTACCGCATCCGCACCATCCATAACCGAATTAGCCACGTCATTAACCTCTGCACGTGTAGGTGTAAGACTGGTAATCATGGTTTCCATCATTTGTGTAGCAATAATTACCGGTATTCTGGCTTTTTTTGCCCTTAAAACAAGTTGTTTTTGGATTAGAGGAACTTCCTGAGCGGGAACTTCTACCCCAAGATCGCCCCTGGCTACCATCAATCCATCGCAATAAGCAACAATTTTATCTATGTTCTCTACGGCTTCAGGTTTTTCAATCTTTGCAATAATTGGTATTTTATGTTCCGAATGCTCTTTAATTAAATTTTGAAGATCTATTAAATCCTGACTGAAGCGAACAAATGATAAGGCCAGCCAATCTACATTTTGGGATATAGCAAAAATGGCATCTTTGATATCCTTTTCTGTAAGTGCCGGCAAGGACACATTGGTATTGGGTAAATTAACTCCTTTTTTAGATTTTAAAGGACCTCCCTGAATCACTTTTGCCAAGACTTCGTCATTTCTATTAGTAGAGATTACCTCAAAAACTAGCTTTCCATCATCCAGTAAAACCCGTTCTCCTGGATTTACATCCTTAGGAAAGCTGCTGTAATTCATATAAACCCTTTTTGAATTTCCTTCAAAAGGTTTTCCTGTTACAAAAGTTATTTCATCGCCCGGAGCCACAACAACCTCCTCTGCCATAACACCAACCCTAAGCTTTGGTCCTTGTAAATCTGCGAGAATAGACGTGTTGGCCTCCAATTCTTCATTTAATTCACGGATCATTTTAATACGGGCGGCAACGTCATCATAATCTGCATGAGAAAAGTTTATTCTAAAGACATCAACTCCTGCAATGATCATCTCCCTAAGGACCTCTTTAGTGCTGGTTGCTGGACCTAAAGTGGCAACTATCTTGGTCTTTTTTTTAGTTGGCATTCTTTTAAAAGATTAAATTATTTTTAGATTTTAATTTATTAGCCTCCATAGTGTAGGCTGTTATTATATTGGGAATCATAAGGATAGACTTTACAATATCTTCATCGTCTATTTCCAATTCCTCATTTTCAATTTTCAATAAATAGTCCACTTCTTTGTGCTCAGGTAATAGATGTTGTCTTTTATAAACAATCTCATTTTCAAAAAACCCCGAGGTGTCAATGGCATGTTCTTTTATTATTGTATTCTGCAATAAAGTCCACCCTCTATCATTTTTAGCGTCTTTCCATTCAAAAATAGGAAAAGAATTGTCCTTACCTATATCTAAGTCTGTTTCAGCTCTTTTAAACTTTGATTTCAAATATAGATTGAGCGAATATACTAAAGCATAATCCTCCAAACCACTGTGTATCGCAATTAGGGTAAAAGATTCTTCATAAGTATCTCTTAACATTTTGTGGATAGCTACCATGCTAAAATCAAAAAGTGTAAATATAATGCTAATAATGAAACCAGCCTAGTTGCCAAAGGTGTTAAAGATTCCTTAACCATAGAAAAGATATTGGATTACACTACCTAACTACAAAGGCTTATTAATTTGATTCTGAAGGGCAAAATAAGCCCTTTTTGAAGCTCTTTCTTCTGCTTTTTTCTTGGAAGTTGCTCTTGCTTTGGCTACAATTTTACTTCCTATAGCCAGTTTTACTGCAAAATGCTTAATAGTATCATTTCCGGTATCTTCGTAAACATCATAATGAAATGACTTTTTTTGCTTTTGGCACCATTCTATGACAAGACTCTTGTAACTAATTACTTTGCCTTCTAACTGTTCAATATCAACATAAGGTTCTATAACTCTGGAGTTAATAAATTTCTCGCAATACTCATAACCACGATCCAAATAAATTGCACCCACCAATGCCTCGAAGACATTACCGTGTATATTATCTCCAAAGTGCGATTTTGGAATTCTACTTTCTACAAATTTTATAAGGTTAAGGTCCTTCCCTAGTTCATTAAGGTGCTCTCTACTAACAATTTTAGAGCGCATTTTGGTGAGATACCCTTCATCACCTTCCGGAACTTCTTTGTACAGATATTTGGATATTATAGTACCAAGCATTGAGTCTCCTAAAAACTCCAGCCGTTCGTAGTTCATTGGTGCTCCTTTGTCGTCTTTTTTATTTACAGAGCGATGTAAAAAAGCCTTTTGATAAATAGTTAAGTTTTTAGGTTTAAATCCCAATATTTTTTTCATTTCCAAAAAAAAATCCCCATCCTCTTTAGAATGGGAATTAAATAGATTGGAAGGAAAATTCATGTTGTCCTTAACTTATTTTCTTGAAAACTACACAGGCGTTGTGCCCTCCAAACCCAAAAGTGTTGCTTAAAGCGACGTTAACCTCTCTCCTTTGGGCCTTGTTAAGGGTAAGATTTAAAGTTGGGTCTATGTTGGGATCCACAACTTCATGGTTAATGGTAGGTGGCACTAAACTGTGTTCCATCGCCAAAATAGAGGCTATGGCTTCTATTGCTCCGGCTGCTCCGAGTAAGTGACCGGTCATAGATTTTGTAGAGTTAATATTGATTTTTCGTGCGTGCTCCCCAAAGACCTGGGTAATTGCTTTGAGTTCCGCAACATCTCCCAATGGGGTGGAAGTTCCATGAGTGTTTATGGTGTCAACATCCTCAGGTTTTAATCCGGCATCGCGTAAGCAATTTTCCATTACTCTTACAACCCCAATACCATCCGGATGCGGTGCAGTCATATGATAAGCATCGCTGGACAAACCACCTCCAGCTACCTCTGCATATATTTTAGCACCTCTTGCCTTTGCGTGTTCATACTCTTCCAAGATCAAAGCTCCTGCACCTTCACCTAAAACAAAACCGTCTCTGGTTGCATCAAAAGGTCTGGAAGCAGTTTCCGGGCTCTCATTTCTGGTAGATAAAGCGTGCATTGCTCCAAATCCCCCCATTCCTGCAATAGTAACTGCAGCTTCACTTCCTCCGGTTACGATGACATCACAATATCCCAATCGGATATAGTTCAGGGCGTCTATTATTGCGTTTGCGGAGGAGGCACATGCAGACACTGTGGTGTAATTCGGCCCCATAAATCCGTGCTTAATAGAGATATTACCCGGAGCAATATCTGCAATCATTTTAGGAATAAAAAAAGGATTAAATCTGGGAGTACCGTCTCCTGCAGCAAAATTAAGTACCTCATTCTGAAAAGTTTCTAGGCCTCCAATACCTGCGCCCCAAATTACTCCTACACGAAACTTATCAATTTCATCCAAATTTAATCCGGAATCTAGAATGGCTTCATCAGAAGATATTAATGCATATTGCGCAAATCTATCCAACTTACGCGCTTCCTTTCTATCAAAAAAATCTTCAGAATTGAAATTTTTAAGCTCACAGGCAAATTTAGTCTTGAATTTATCAGTATCATAATAGGTTATTGGTGCTGAACCACTTATGCCGTTTTTCAAACCTTCCCAATACTCCTCTATATTATTTCCTATAGGTGTTAAAGCACCTAAGCCCGTAACTACAACTCGCTTTAATTGCATTGAACCTAATTTTGTTTAATCTCTAAGACAAGTGTAAATTAAAAAAAATTATCCATGCAGGATGATTACCTCATGGATAATTTTAAATCTTCTAGTAAGATATCATACAATTACTTTGCTTCTTCTATATAACTTATAGCTTGGCCAACAGTTGCGATGTTCTCTGCTTGATCGTCCGGGATTTGAATATCAAATTCCTTTTCGAATTCCATGATCAATTCCACAGTATCCAATGAATCTGCCCCTAGGTCGTTAGTAAAGCTAGCTTCTGATACAACTTCGTTCTCATCAACACCTAATTTGTCTACGATGATAGCCTTTACTCTTGATGCAATGTCTGACATAATATTATTGGTTTTATAAATTTAATTGTTGGCAAAAATAAAAAACTTTGGATTAATAACACCATTTGTCGGTAAAATGTATTGTAATTTAAGAAATTTAAATACAAGAGTGTTATTTTAGCCTAAAATATTTCCGCGCCCGGTAAGCCAATTATTTCATGAAACGTATTGTTCTTTTTGCCTCAGGTTCAGGTTCCAATGTAGAAAATATTGCACGCTATTTTAGTACTAACCCCTATGTTTCTATTGACTGCGTTTTCACGAACAACAAGGATGCTAAAGTTCTGGACAGATGTAACAATCTACAAATTAGTTCTTTATGTTTTAACAAAATTGCTTTTTATAATTCTGATTGTATAAATACAACCCTTAAGGCGTTCAATCCCGATTTAATTGTACTAGCCGGCTTCCTTTGGAAAATACCTAAAAAAATCGTTGAAAGCTTTCCGGGAAAGATTGTAAATATTCATCCGGCATTGCTCCCTAAATTTGGTGGTAAAGGAATGTACGGAATGCATGTACATCATGCAGTTAAGGAGAATCATGAGCTAGAAACCGGCATAACCATCCATTATGTAAACGAAAATTATGATGAGGGAGCCATTATTCAGCAAATAAAAACCAATATTAATAAGGATGATACTGCGTTGAGCATTGCTGAAAAGATACACAAACTGGAACAGGAACATTTTCCAAAAATCATAGATAGGCTGTTACATGAATAAAGTAGATATTCATATTTATACGGATGGCTGCGCGCGCGGAAATCCAGGTCCAGGAGGATATGGAATTGTAATGGAATGGGTAGGTAAACCCTATGAGAAGGAGTTTTCTGAAGGCTTTAAGCACACCACCAACAATAGAATGGAGCTGTTGGCAGTAATAGAAGCGCTTAAAAAGCTCAAAAAGGAAAACTTGAATATTATAGTATACACTGACTCGAAATACGTAGTAGACGCTGTAGAGAAGAAATGGTTAGAAAAATGGCAGCTTAATCACTTTAAGGATAAGAAAAATGTGGACCTATGGAAAACATTCTTAAAAGAATACAAAAAGCATACTATTAAATTTAAGTGGATAAAAGGGCATAATGATCATCCTCAAAATGAAAGATGCGACGCACTTGCAGTAGCAGCTTCTAAAAATAAAAAGCTCAAAGAAGATAAGGGGTTTACAAAAGTTGAAGATTTACGCTAAACAAATATTTACAGTTATCAAAAGCCTGTTAATTCTTTTAAAGGCTTTACAAATACTCCGAAACTTACCCTTATATTTGCACCTAAATTTGGGTACTAGTGGGTAAATTATTAATTGTTGGTACTGTTGCCTTCGATGCTATTGAGACACCTTTTGGAAAAACTGACAAAATTTTGGGAGGAGCTGCAACTTTTATTGCCTTGGC
>CAYTDS010000096.1:6514-8119 GCA_964436555.1 uncultured Flavobacteriaceae bacterium
GGTAATCTTCATCCTGACACACAAATGAGTGTTATCAGACAAATGTCTGTTAAGCCCAAACTCATTGTTTTGGATACCATGAATTTTTGGATGGATAATGCCCTTCCGGAATTATTAAAAGTCATTGCCAAGGTAGATGTCCTTACTATTAATGATGAAGAAGCCAGACAACTAACGAACCAACATTCATTAGTAAAAGCAGCCGAAGAAATTCATAAAATGGGTCCCAAGTATGTCGTTATAAAAAAAGGAGAGCACGGAGCATTATTGTTCAAAGATGATAAAGTCTTTTTTGCTCCGGCCTTACCGCTAGAAGAAGTTTTTGACCCTACAGGAGCGGGTGATACTTTTGCAGGAGGTTTTGTAGGTTATTTGGCTGCGTCACAAAACATATCATTTAATAATCTAAAAAGTGCAGTAATACACGGTTCAAATTTAGCCTCTTTTTGTGTAGAGCGTTTTGGCACGGAACGCATGCAGTATCTGGATGTAGAGGAGGTGCAACATAGATTGCGTCAATTTAAAGAATTAACTCAGTTTGACATTGAATTAAAATAGGGATTAATCCCGAAGCCTCGGGATCGGGGCTTTTTTTATACTATAAGACACAATGAGTGATGCCATTAAACATGAATGCGGAATTTCTCTTATCCGGTTATTGAAACCTCTGGAATATTATAAAGAGAAATATGGAACGGCATTATATGGGGTAAACAAGATGTACCTCATGATGGAGA
Organism: uncultured Flavobacteriaceae bacterium; assembly: GCA_964436555.1. Taxonomy (GTDB): domain Bacteria; phylum Bacteroidota; class Bacteroidia; order Flavobacteriales; family Flavobacteriaceae; genus Aurantibrevibacter. The sequence continues at coordinate 7,252 of CAYTDS010000096.1, forward strand.
AACAACACAATAGAGGACAGGACGGAGCCGGATTTGCAAGTATAAAGTTAGATGTTGCCCCGGGAGAACGCTACATGAGTAGAGTCCGTTCTATTGAATCGCAGCCCATACAAGATATATTTGATCAGATAAATAAAAGAATAAACAATACCTTTCTGGAACACCCGGAGTATATAGAAAATGTAGCATTACAAAAAAAGAACATTCCCTACATAGGCGAGGTTTTGCTGGGACACGTACGATATGGCACTTTTGGAAAAAACAGCATAGAAAGCGTACATCCGTTTTTACGTCAGAACAACTGGATGCACCGAAACCTAATAGTTGCAGGTAACTTTAACATGACCAATGTTCATGAGCTTTTTGATAATCTTGTTCAATTGGGACAGCATCCCAAAGAAATGGCAGATACGGTTACTGTCATGGAAAAAATAGGTCATTTTCTGGATGATGCGGTGGCAAAGTTGTATAAAGAGATTAAAAAAGAGGGGTATAATAAACGGGAAGCTTCTCCACTGATTGCAGAACGATTGAGTGTTGCAAAAATCCTACGAAGAGCTTCCAAGAATTGGGATGGCGGTTATGCTATGGCCGGTCTTTTAGGTCATGGCGACGCGTTTGTACTCAGAGACCCCTCGGGTATTAGGCCGGCTTATTATTATCAAGATGATGAAATTGTAGTTATTGCTTCCGAAAGACCTGCCATACAAACAGTTTTCAATGTAAAATTTGAAGAAGTGCAGGAGTTAGATCCGGGCCATGCTATAATCATTAAAAAAACCGGGAAGGTTGCTATAAAGGAAATATTACCTCCGGTAGAGCGCAAGGCCTGTTCCTTTGAGCGTATCTATTTTTCCAGAGGGAGCGA
>CAYTDS010000097.1:0-8030 GCA_964436555.1 uncultured Flavobacteriaceae bacterium
CCGGGGTATTCCCTATTTGGGAAAACCAATTATAAATTGGGACTGCAACTTTTTAGCATCAACAAAGATATGAACAGCGATGCACTTGGCACATTAAAAGCTTTAAAAGCAATGGGGTATGAAGATTTTGAAATCTATGGATTCGATGGTGAAAAGGGAACGTTTTACGGACATCCGGCTTCAAGTTTCAAGGATATGCTAAATGATTTGGAATTTACTGCATCCAGCGGACATTTTGGATTTTCCCCCTTTCTTATGCAAGAGGACGATGCATTAAAGCGTTTTGTGAATCAGTGTATTGAAGGAGCAAATACTTTGGGTTTAAAATATATTACCTGGCCATGGTTAGCTCCGGAACAACGTACTCTGGATAGTTTTAAATTGCTTTCTAAAAAGCTAAACACTATTGGCGAACAAGTTACAGCCGCCGGCCTCGGATTTGCATACCACAATCATGATTTTGAATTTATAGAACACAATGGAGAAACAGGTTATAATATCATCCTTAAAGAAACTGACCCTGCATTGGTAAAACTACAAATGGATCTATTCTGGGTGATACATTCTTCCAAACGTACCCCAAAGGAACTCGTTGCGGAGCAACCGGGACGTTATGTGATGTGGCATATAAAGGATATGGACAAAGTAACCCGGGATTATACTGAACTGGGCAATGGTTCAATTGATTACACAAAAGTACTTCCCGACCCTTTTACCTCCGGACTGGAATTCTATTATTTGGAACAGGGCGGTAATTTTGCAGTTAATGCAATGAAAAGTGCGGCCGACAGCGTGGCCTATTTCAAAAAACATCTACAACACCTCATTTAAGGTGCTCCCTAGAGATGCTAGAACCTTTCAATTTTAGCACCTATAGCACGTAATCGCTCATCAATATTTTCGTAACCACGGTCTATTTGCTCTATGTTGTGAATGGTAGAGGTGCCTGTGGCAGACAATGCTGCAATCAACAAAGAAACCCCTGCACGGATGTCTGGTGAAACCATGGTCGTAGCTTTTAAACTCGATTTAAAATCGTGTCCGATTACCGTAGCTCTGTGTGGATCGCATAAAATGATTTTCGCACCCATATCAATTAGTTTATCCACAAAAAACAAGCGACTTTCAAACATTTTCTGATGAATAAGCACCTCACCTCTAGCTTGGGCTGCTGTAACCAATAAAATACTCAATAAATCGGGTGTCATACCCGGCCAGGGAGCATCGGCTATAGTTAATATAGATCCGTCTATATAATTTTGTATCTGATACCCTTCTTTGTGTTCCGGTATAAAAATATCATCTCCCTTACGCTCCAAAGTAATCCCAAGTTTTCTAAAAACCGTCGGAATCTGTCCCAGGTTTTCCCAGCTCACATTTTTGATGGTCAGTTCGCTGCGGGTCATGGCGGCAAGTCCTATCCAGCTGCCAATCTCAATCATATCGGGCAACATGGTATGTTCGGTGCCTCCTAACTTTTTAACCCCTTCTATGGTAAGCAAATTGGAGCCAATACCACTAATTTTTGCCCCCATGCGGTTAAGCATTTTACACAATTGTTGCAAATAAGGTTCGCAAGCGGCATTGTAAATGGTTGTGGTTCCTTCTGCAAAGACAGCTGCCATGACAATATTGGCTGTGCCGGTAACGGAAGCCTCATCTAAAAGCATATAGGTGCCTTTGAGTTTTTTGGCTTCAACACCGTAAAAATATTCTTCTTTGTTGTATCTAAAAGTAGCGCCAAGATTAATAAAACCCTCAAAATGGGTATCCAATCTTCTTCGACCAATTTTATCACCACCGGGCTTGGGAATATAACCTTTTCCAAAACGTGCCAACAAGGGACCTACCATCATAATGGATCCTCTTAGCCCTTTTCCGTCATGCTTAAATTGATCGGATTGCAGGTAATCCATATTTACATCATCCGCCTTGAAGGTGTAAGAACCTTTACCTTTCTTTTGGATTTTTACGCCCAAATCCTCCAAAAGTGATATCAGCTTATTAACATCAATAATGTCGGGAATGTTATTGATGGTTACGCTTTCTGAAGTTAAAAGCACAGCGCAAAGAATTTGTAAAGCCTCGTTTTTGGCGCCTTGTGGTGTTATTTCTCCGTGAAGTTTATGACCACCTTCAATTTTAAATGTTCCCATTTAACGTTGAATATTTTTAGAACCGCTTTTTATTGCGGTTATTATTATTGTTGTTGTTATTGGTTCGTTGGCCTTTCTTGCCGTTGTTGCTTGGTTTTGGAGTTTTCGCAACCCTATTTTTGAGGAATTGACCACTTTCTGTTAAGTTTTCCCCATCAGAAGCCATATCTATTTTACCATCACTCAGTTCATACAAATGCTTAAAAATAGCATTGTCATCTACGGTATCTTTGTTCCAGTTGAGGTAGCATTTTTTCATGTGGTTGGCAATCACATATTCCAAACCATCGCGCATATCGCCTTTTTCCCATTTGATAGCCACATCAATCATTCGCTTAATATTATTACCATAAAAACGGTATTTTGGAAAATTTTGCGGATACTTTAACGGCTCTGGACGTTGCATTAGCGTTTCCTTGGAGGTGATTGGGTAGGGTGAAGTCACATTCAATTTAAAATCGGACATGATAAATAACTGGTCCCAAAGTTTGTGTTGAAAATCAGGCACATCCCTTAAATGAGGTTGTAAATTACCCATTACGCTTATGATGGATTTTGCTACTTTGTTTCGTTCTTCATCATCGGCGATTGAAACGGCATAGTCTACCATTTTCTGAAAATGGCGCCCATATTCAGGAATAATGAGCTGTGGTCGCTCAGTATTGTATTCTAAGTTTTCTACTAAATTCAATTTGAAATATTTATTTTAATAAGGAAGTATTGCAATAACGCTTGCAAAGTAACAAAATTATGTCAAAAATGCTATTTTATAAGGATATTACCCCTTTCACTTTTCCTACTTCTTTGTAATTGCGGATTACTTCTTCCGGATTTTTACAATTTACGGTAATAGAAATACTGGTATATTTTCCTTGTTTGGATTTTTTTGATTCAATCACAGCTCCTGTATTGTCGAATACTTGATGTATTTGATTAATTCTATCCTTTTCAGTGGGGACAATAAATTTGTACAAATAATCTGATGGCCAAATAGCACTTTCTTCTAACTGTACTTTTAATCTTGCATAAAACGCTTCTGCCTTTTCATTATCCATAACTATCTTTTTGCAAATATACGGGTTACCCTGTAATTTTTTAGTCTAAAGGGTATTTCATTACTTTGTACCTGAAAATCGGGCATATTGAGTTCAAAAAAGATTGTCATCACTGGAGGACCAAGTACTGGAAAGACTTCAATAATAGAAAAAATTGAAGAAAAAGGGTACAAATGTTTTCCGGAAGTTTCCAGGAGTATTACGCTTGAAGCAAGGAAAGAAGGTATTTCCCAACTTTTTTTATCGGATCCTATTTTATTCAGCAAAAGAGTATTGCAAGGACGTTTAGATCAATTTATAGAAGCATCAGCGTGTACGAATGCTTACGTTTTTATGGATAGAGGACTGCCTGATGTAACGTCATATTTGAACTGTTTTGGGCAGGATTATGACAGTTATTTTGAGGATATCTGTTTTACCCACAGGTATGATAGTATATTTCTACTACCTCCCTGGGAAGCAATTCATGAGGCTGATAATGAACGGCATGAGAATTTTGAGGAAGCACTGCGAATACATGATTTTTTGGAGAAAGGGTATCAGCATTATGGTTATGACATACATGAGGTTCCGATAGGTCCAGTTACGGAACGTGTTAATTATGTTTTGGAGCACATAAAAAGTAAATCCTAATGGTACAGGACCCCAAAGAGATTATAAAGCAATATTGGGGTTTCTCTGAATTCAGAGGGTCTCAGGAGAAAATTATCACCGCGTTATTAAAAGGGAATGATGTGTTGGCATTACTGCCAACAGGAGGAGGGAAATCGTTATGCTATCAAATTCCGGGACTGGCGCAAGAGGGTATTTGTATTGTTGTATCACCTCTGGTGGCCTTAATTCAAAATCAAGTGGACAGTCTTAAACAAAAAGGAATAAAAGCAATAGCCCTTACAGGAGGTATTCCTTTTGAGGAAGTAAATGATTTACTGGATAACTGTTTGTACGGCAATTATAAGTTTTTGTATCTCTCTCCGGAGCGTTTGCAGCAAGAGTTGATAAGAGATCGAATTCAACAGATGAATGTAAATCTTTTTGCAATAGATGAAGCGCATTGCATTTCACAGTGGGGCAATGATTTTAGACCTGCTTATTTACAATGTGCTGTATTAAGAGAGTTACTTCCTCAGACACCCATAATTGCCTTAACTGCAACGGCAACTCAGCAAGTGGCGCATGATATTATTGAAAACCTTACCCTACAAAATCCGCTTACTGTAAAAGACTCTTTTTTCCGGGAAAACCTAACCTTCCAGGTAATTTTGGAGGAAGATAAGTTGGGGAGATTAAAACAATTATGTAAAGCGGTTAAGGAAAGCGGCATTGTCTATGTTCGTACACGAAGATTGGCCGAGGAGACGGCGGCATACCTTAATAAGCATAACTGTACTGCAACTTTTTTTCACGGAGGTATATCCAAAAAAGATAAGATTGCCAAGCTTAATCTTTGGCTGGAAGATAAGGTTCAGGTTATGGTCGCCACCAATGCATTTGGCATGGGAATTGACAAGCCTAATGTTCGTTTGATAGTACATTTTCAAATCCCGGACAGTTTGGAAAACTATTTTCAGGAAGCGGGTAGGGCAGGAAGGGATAACAAACCAGCCCAAGCTATTTTGATTACGAACAAAACCGACGAAGAGCAGGTAAGAAATCAGTTTTTATCCGTATTACCTGATATTACCTTTTTGAAACTAGTGTACAACAAACTAAACAATTATTTTCAAATTCCCTATGGTGAAGGCTTTGATGAAACGTATGGATTAAATTTTAATCGCTTCTGTTCTACATACAAATTAAATCCAATGCTTACTTATAATGGTTTGCGAATATTGGATCAGAATTCGGTAATTTCACTCTCCGATAACTTTTTAAAAAGTAGTACCGTACAATTCATTGCATCGAAGGAGCAGGTGTTCGACTATCTAGAAAGATATCCAGATTTGGCAGCTATTATTCAGACCATTTTAAGAACCTATGGTGGAATTTTCGACTATGAAACCAAAATAAATACATTGCTGGTTTCTAAAAAGGCAAATAACTCAGAGGATAAGGTATTAAAAACATTGGATCAAATGGCAAAGGACCGAATTATAGAATATCAAGCAACCAATACAGATTTGGAGGTTACTTTTTTGGTTCCTCGTGAGGATGACAATACAATTAATATGTTTGCCAAGAAAGTTAAGGCACAACAATTGGTTAAAATCAATAATGTAGAAAGCATGCTTTCCTATATTAGAAATATAAAAGTTTGTAGAAGTGTACAACTACTTCATTACTTTGGAGAAATAGGAGTTGCTTGCGGAACCTGTGATGTTTGCCTTCGTAAAACTCCTATTGAGAAAAGTGTTCAGGAACTAATAGCGTTGGAAATAGGGAAACTTCTCTTACAAAAACCTTATTCCTCCAAAGAATTAATACAGCATTTACCATATAAGGAAAATGCCATACTACATAGTATTCAAGATTTGCTGGAAGACGGTAAAATAAAAATTGATGCGAAGAATAAATACAGTTTAAAATAAGATGGAAACAATGCGTATCGTTTTTATGGGCACACCGGATTTTGCCGTAGCTACTTTGGATGCCTTAGTTAGTAATGGACATAACGTTGTAGGTGTTATTACTGCTCCGGACAAACCCGCCGGAAGAGGAAGAAGTTTGCAAGAATCTGCGGTAAAAATGTATGCAATGAAGCAGAATCTAAAAGTGTTGCAACCTACAAATTTAAAAAGTGAATCTTTTTTAGATGAATTAAAGAAATTAAAGGGAAATTTACAAATTGTGGTGGCTTTTAGAATGTTACCGAAGGCTGTATGGTCTATGCCTCTATACGGCACATTTAATCTTCATGCCTCTTTGTTGCCCAATTATCGGGGAGCAGCACCCATTAATTGGGCGATCATTAACGGCGAGACGGTTACCGGAGTTACCACTTTTTTTATTGATGATAAGATTGACACCGGAGCTATTATCCTTCAAGAAAAAACCACTATTGCTATAGAAGATACAGCAGGAACCTTACACGATAAATTAATGAAACTGGGTGCAGAGTTGGTGCTAAAAACGATAAGTCAAATACTAAAGAATACACTAAAAACAATCCAACAACAGGAAACCGTAACTTTACAACTTGCTCCTAAACTAGAAAAAGAAACATGCCGAATTAACTGGGAGTTATCCGCTGTTTCGGTATACAATCACATACGAGGATTGAGTCCACATCCTTGTGCCTGGGCACTCTGGAACTATGGAGGAGAACCAGTACTACTCAAAATATACAGCTCCGAAATAGAAACGGGTGCACATAATTTAAAAGTTGGTTCTGTTATAGTGGATAAGAAACGGTTAAAGGTTGCCGCAAAAGACGGTTTTGTTGTGCCTGTAGAATTACAGTTACAAGGAAAGCGCAGAATGTTTATCCAAGAAATGCTAAATGGTATTCAATTAGATAAAATTGGTGACATGGTGTAAAGCCCTGCCAGCATTGGGCTGGACGAAAAAGTAAAAAAACCCTTACTTTATCAACAAACGTTTCAAGTTATCAACAAAAACGCGGATTTCCCCTTATTTTACTTGTGTTAACGGTAAATCCGTATAAATTTGTTAGAACAATAAAATTATTTTTAACAACACTTTAATTTACTTAAACTATGAACAAAACAGAATTAATCGATGCCATTGCTGCTAGCGCTGGTATCACCAAAGCTGCAGCTAAGAAAGCTTTGGAATCTTTTTTAGAGAATGTAGAGGCATCACTTAAAAAAGGCGGTAGAGTGTCATTAGTAGGTTTCGGATCTTGGTCAGTTTCCAAAAGAGAAGCAAGAGAAGGTAGAAATCCATCCACTGGAAAAACCATCAAAATTGCTGCCAAAAATGTAGTAAAGTTTAAGGCTGGCGCTGATTTAGCCAAAGCTGTAAACTAGTTTATATTTAAAATTTAAGGAAAGCATCTCTTTTAGAGGTGCTTTTTTTGTTTTTAATAAGATTTGTCTTATTTTAGAGACTACAGTGCAAAAGATTATGATAGCTATAGAACCAAAGAAAGGCGATCTTCTTATTGCGGAACCTACGTTAACCGGGGACGTATCTTTCAATAGGTCTGTTGTACTCCTAGCGGAGCACAATCCGGAAGGTTCTGTGGGTTTTATTTTAAATAAGCCATTAGCTTATAGTATAAATGAGCTGGTTACTGAAATTAACGTTCCATTGCAGGTATACAACGGAGGGCCGGTAGAACAGGATAATCTCTATTTTATTCATAAAGTACCTAATTTGATTGAAAACAGTATAGAAATATCAGATGGTATTTATTGGGGAGGAGATTTTGAAAAAACCATTTCCCTAATCAATTCTAAAATCATATCCCAAAAGGATATTCGTTTCTTTTTAGGTTATTCCGGTTGGGCTTCCTTGCAGTTGGATGAGGAATTGTCTTCCAAATCTTGGATTGTTGTTAAAAATAAGTACGAAAGCGACATTATAGATAAACCTTCTACAGCTTTTTGGAAAGAAAAAATGATAGAATTAGGTGGCAATTATCTTCTTTGGTCTAATGCTCCTGAAAACCCAAATCTTAATTAGTGATGGAATTTAATAATTTCCACATTAACTAAGTTCGTCTTGCAACTGTATTCAATTTACCTATCAAATCTTTTGTTATGCTTACAGAAAACTCTTTTTTTCTGTACTTGGTAACCGGTTGTAGTCCCTTAACGACATTGGTAATAAACAATTCATCAGCTTGTTGAAGTTCAAATGCAGATATGGAGGCTTCTTCCACGGCATAGCTATCGGTTTTTCGTAAAATTTCAAG
>CAYTDS010000098.1:0-7997 GCA_964436555.1 uncultured Flavobacteriaceae bacterium
TTAGTCAGTTTGAGTTAGTTTATTTTAAAACCGATGTGCCTCGCATCGGTTTTTTCATTTTTCTAAGTTCAATATGTTAGTCTGTAATAAGATTAAAAACCCCTTTAGTCAGGAATTCCGTTTCCGTATCAAAATCAGAGGCATTTAAAATTTGAGTATACCCGTCTTTGGTAATTCCTACTTGTACGAGTCTCTTCCTAAATGCTTGTCCACTTTCTTTTACAAGGACGAAATAATCAGTTTCAATGTTACTTATTGCTTCAATGGGTAATGCAGGATATATATGAGTGTCCGTTATAATCTCTGCTTCTATGTACATCCCCGGTGTTAATAGTTTTACATCCTCTGGATTCGATAAATCCCCATGGATTTCTACACTTCGGTCTATGGCATTTATAGCTTTGTTTACAAAATGTATTTCTGCCATAACTATTTTTTCACTGTCACTTTGAAGTTTTGCTTTTATGACCTGTCCTTCTTTTATGTAGGGCAGATCTTTTTCAAAGATCTTAAGCTCCAGATGCATATCGGCCATATTGGTTATGGTCATTGCAACATCAGAGGGGTTTAGAAACATTCCCTGAGTAACTGGTATGGAGGTTACAAAACCGGTGAGTGGAGAGCGAACAGAAATTGCAGCTCTAATATTTTGTGGGGATAATGTATTGGGATCAATATCCATGAGCTCTAGTTGTTTTTTTAGAGACTGGTATTGCGCTTGGGATACCAGATAGTCAGATTCTGCTTTTAAAAAATTCTTTTGTGAAGTAACATCGGCTTCCATCAGCGTCTTTTGACGTTCGTAGTCGGATTTTAAATAGCTAAGGCGCCCTTTGGCTTCTAAATAGTTCTGCTGTACCAGCACATAATCCGGATTTTCTAAAGTGAAAAGCACTTGTCCTCTAGTAACTGCTTCTCCTACCAAAAGCGTAAGATTCTTGATATAACCTGCAAAATATGCACTTACCATGGTCTTGTTTTCCGACGGAACGTCAAAGACTCCATTAGCTTTTACAATAGTATTAAATTCTTGGAGGGTTATTTTTCCTAATTCCAATTGGCCTGCACTAAACTGGGATTCGCTTACAACAATGCTTTCCGTATCTAGGTTTTGCGTATCCACCTCCGTATTGGTTGAATTTTTTGGTGTACAGGAAATTTGGTTTATCAGAAGAAGAGCCAAAAGACTTATTAGTTTTATAGTACTTAAATTCTTACTCATTATATTATTACCATTAAAAGGTTAAATAGTTTATTTCCAATACTGTTTTGTTGTATTCAAAGAGGTTTTGTAAATAATTAATTTCAATGGTTTTGGCACTTTCTAGTAGTTGGATATACTGAAGAAAGTCTATTTCTCCATTTTGAAAAGCTTTGGAGGCATTTGAGGTAAGTGCCGCAGAAAGTACTTTACCGGTTGAATCGTAATAATTTACTGCTTCTTCATATTTCTTTAGGTCGGAAAGCAATCCTTGATGGTTAGCTTCTAACTGAATTTTATAATTCTCTAATTCATTTGCCATAATTATCGTCTCCGTTTTGGCAGCATTTATTTTGGCCTTGTTGGCCCCAAACCATAAGGGGACGGCTACCCCAGCCTGAAATCCGGAAAATTGCTGGGCATCCACGCCATTATTGGTTCCCTGAAAGACAGAAACCTGCAAATCCGGCAATAGGCGTTGTCGTTCCAGGGAGAGCGCGCTTTGCGATAACTGCTCGGCTATTTCTAAATACTGTACCCCGGGGTGTTCTGCCCCATTCCATTCTTGTAATTGCAATCGCGGCATTATGTTTTCAATAACACCGTAAAGGGTATCATTTTGCATCCACTGTTGCAAAAATCTGTAGCCTATAATTACATTTTCCTTACTTTGAGAAAGCAAGATGGCGATTTCTTTTTGTTTCGTTTCTGCGGTAAGTTTTTCTAATAGGTTGGTTTCGCCCACTGCATATCTTGTATTTGCAGCCTTGGCAAATTGGTTAAACAAGCTGTCTAAAAAAGAATATTGTGCTACTACATTTATCTGATAAACAACATTGTAATAGGCGCTATATACTTCTTTGGTCAGCAGTCTTTCATTAATGGTATATTGTTGTGAAGATAAGGCTACTTTTTGTAATTCCACTCTACGCTGAGCCCCATAGATTGTTGGAAACTGGAGTGTTTGGCTAATACCAAAAACTTTTATAGGGAGGCCATTAGGGGCAATGTTGTTCTCGTCATAATGGTAGTATACCTGAGCTTTATCTAAATCGAAAGCACTTCCCACCAATTGTTTAGATTGATTTACCCTTTGAGCAGAGGCCTGTAATGCTTTGTTATTTTCTAACGCAATTTCAAGGGCTTGTTGAACCGTAATTCCTGAAGTTTGTGTACTGCCAAGAAAAGGCAAAAATAAAAGTCCAATACAGGGTAGCACTTTAAAATTTAACTTGGGTTTAAGTTTAATTGGATTATCTTTTGTATCAAAAAGGGCATACAGAACAGGCAAAACCACAAGCGTAAGTAGCGTAGCTGTGATAAGGCCACCTATAACAACTGTCGCCAGTGGTTTTTGCACTTCTGCCCCTGTAGATGTGGAAATGGCCATAGGTAAGAATCCCAATGCGGCGGCCGAAGCAGTAAGCATTACCGGCCGTAACCTGTTTTTTGTTCCCATAAGAATACGTTTGTTTATAGTATGAACGCCATGTGCCTTTAATTCTTTAAACTCTTCAATTAATACAATACCGTTTAGAACCGCAATGCCAAAAAGGGCAATAAAACCTACTCCGGCAGATATACTAAAAGGAAGCCCCCGTATGTACAGAAGTAAAATACCTCCGATAGCTGCTAAGGGAATAGCGCTGTAAATTATTAAAGCTTCCCTTAAGGAGTTGAAGGCGAAATATAGTAGAACAAAAATTAGCACCAAAGCTATTGGAACTGCAATGGTGAGGCGTTTAGTTGCTGCCCGAAGATTTTCAAATTGTCCGCCATAACTAATGGAATATCCTGGGGGAATTTTTATATCACGATTAATGATTTGTTGTACATCTTTCACCACAGATTCTAAGTCTCTGTTTCTTACATTTATCCCCACCACTATTCTTCGTTTAGTATCATCTCTTGAAATTTTTGCAGGTCCTGTAGTAAAACGTATTTCTGCAAACTCACTCAAAGGTAGCGTACTGCCATTGGGTAACATAACTGCTGCCCTTTCCAAATTTTCAAGATCATTCCGATATGCCTCATCGTATCGCATTACTACGTTAAACTGTTTTTCCCCTTCAAAAATGGTTCCTGCAGTCATTCCTGCAAAGCCTATTGTGACTATCTTGTTCAGGTCTTCTACGTTCATTCCGTATTTTGCTATTTTTTGACGATCATAGCTTACCGACATTTGGGGCAAACCAGCGGTTTTTTCTACAATAATATCAGCTGCTCCTGTTACGTTCCTAATAGCTTTTTCAATTTCCATGGCCATTTGGTGCAGCACGTTTAAATCTTCCCCAAAGACCTTTATGGCCAAATCTGCCCTAACTCCTGTAATCAATTCATTAAAGCGCATTTCTATAGGTTGTGTAAACTCAAAATCAACACCTGCAATTTCTTTAGATAACGCTGCTTTAAACTTATCGGCTAATTCATCCTTACTATCAGCAGAAACCCATTCTTTTTTAGGTTTTAGTTTAATGATAACATCACTTTCTTCCATTGACATAGGATCGGTTGGGACTTCGGCTGCACCAATACGTGTAACTATTTGTTCTACTTCAGGAAATTTTAAAAGTATTTTTTCAATTTTAGTGGTTGCCTCTACTGTTTTTGATAAAGAAGTACCGGTCTTGAGTACGGGTTGAATTACAAAATCGCCTTCATCCAAAGTGGGCACAAATTCTCCTCCCATACGGGTAAATAAAAGGCCCGCCAAAAGCAATAAAACCCCTGCCAGACCTAAGACTAATCTCTTTTTTCGGAGTGCCCAAGAAATAATAGGAACATACTTTCTTTCAAGAAAACCGATTAAGCGAGCTGAAATTGTTCTTTTCTCAGTGTACAACGGTTTTATGAAAAGCGATGCCATCACAGGGATGTAGGTGAAACAGAAAATCATGGCGCCAATTAAAGCAAAACAAAACACCAAGGCCATAGGACGGAACATTTTGCCTTCAATACCCCCTAAGGAAAGAATAGGAATAAAAACAATAATTATTATTAATTGTCCAAAAACTGCGGAATTCATCATTTTTGTGGCTCCTTGAAATGTAATAGTATCGATTAAGTCTTGTCTTTTTTGTTGCGGAAGTTGTAAGAAAGCTGCCTGTTGACTGGCAATCTTAAAAGCAATAAATTCTACAATAATTACCGCACCATCAATGATAATTCCAAAGTCAATTGCACCTAAACTCATTAAATTGGCATCAATGTCAAAAAGGTACATTAATGATAAAGCAAAGAGCATGCAAAGAGGAATAACGGAGGCAACAACCAAGCCGGAGCGCCAATTACCAAGCAGTAAAACCACAACAAAAATTACAATTAAGCATCCCAAAATTAGGTTTTCGGTAATGGTAAAAGTGGTTTTGGAAATAAGCTCGCTCCGCTCCAAAAAGGGATTGATACTGATTCCTGGAGGTAGTGAGGATTGAATCTCTGCTACCCGCTGCTTTACTGCTTTAATTACTGCATTTGAATTAGCATCTTTAAGCATCATTACCTGTCCTAAAACCTTTTCTCCTTCTCCATTACCGGTAATGGCTCCAAAACGATTAGCTCGGCCAAAGGCTACTTTTGCAATATCTCTTACAAAAATGGGAATACCATCTCTATTGGCAACAACAATATTTTCTATGTCAGATAAAGACTTTAGCAGACCTTCCCCGCGTATAAAATAACTTTCGTTCCCTTTTTCTATATAGCTGCCACCGGCGATACTATTATTTTTTTCTAATGAAGAGAAAGCGTCGAGGAGCGAGATGTTCATGGCACGTAAGCGTTGCGGATTTATAGCAACTTCATAGGTTTTTAGATGTCCACCCCAAGTATTCACCTCAACCACCCCGGGTATCCCGGACAATTGTCTTTTTACAATCCAATCTTGTATAGTTCTAATTTCTGATAGGGAATAGTTCGCTTTATGTTTATCATCTACATCAATTACATATTGATAGATTTCTCCCAATCCCGTGGAAACGGGACCCATAAAAGGAGTTCCGAAACCTGTTGGAATTTTTTCTTCCGCACTTTTAATTTTTTCTGCAATTAACTGCCTTGGTAAATAAGTGCCCATGTTATCCTCAAAAACTACTGTTACTACAGAAAGACCAAATTTGGAAATGGAACGAATTTCTTTAACACCCGGCAAATTGGCCATTTCCAGTTCTACGGGATAGGTTAGAAATTTCTCAACATCCTCGGTTGCCAAATCTCTGGAGGTGGTAATAATCTGAACCTGATTATTGGTTACATCCGGCACAGCTCCAATAGGAATATGAAAAAGAGCAAACAATCCAAACCCAACTATAACTGCTGTAAACAAGAGTACTATCAGTTTATGATGAATGCTATAATGGATAATACGTTCTAACATTAGTAACTAGTAATAAGAATTATTTTCAAATGTACCATTTGATTAAAAGTAGGGACAGCATTTTACCTTAAGATTCCCTTAAAAATGAAACAGAAAAGGAGGTCTCTATATTTGGCTCACTATCCACTTTTATGATTGCACCGATAGCTTCTGCCGCTTTTTTTGCAATAGAAAGACCAAGTCCGTTACCGGGAATCTGTTTATGATGTAATGGTTCGGATCTAAAAAAATGGTTGAACAGTAATTCCAAATCTGCTTTTTTTATGCCGATACCATAATCTGTTATTGTACATAATAAATGGCTATTGCTCTGGCTAATCCTTATTGAAATACTACCATTATCTTTGGAATATTTAATAGCATTGCTGATGATATTATCTAAAATAAGATTGGAGTAGTAATGCGGAACTTCTTGCTCTGCCCCCATGTCCCAATTAAATTCAATTTTTAACCCTCTTGCTGAGATGGCCAGCTTGTGTCTTAGTAAAATTTCGTCTATTAATTTTGTTAAAGATATGGTTATGTCATTATTTTTTTTAACTGATGAATCCAATCTTGCTAACAAGAGTAGTTGTTCCAGCGTTTCTGTCATCCGATTGATTTCGGAAAGGCTGTATTTTATTTTCTCTTCATATTCCATCTGATCACGTGGTTTCCGAATTAAAACTTCTAAAGTTCCTTTAAGGCTAGCCAGAGGTGTTCGGAGTTCATGAGAAGCATCGGAGGTAAATTGTCTTTCTCGGTCAATGGCGTTTTCAATACGTTGCAGTAACTCATTGATGCTTGACGATAGATAGAATAACTCATCTTTGTTTCCCGGTAAGGCAACCCTTTCATTAAGATTGCTTTTTGTAATTCTACCCGTAGTTCTGGTTATTTGAGTAATAGGGCTAATACTTCGTCCTGCCAGATATCGTGAGATAAAATAAAGTGCCGCAAGCAACAGTAAATAAGAAATGAAAAGTACATTTCTCAAATTCAGCAAGACCATTTTAGAAGATTCCAAAGACATGGCAGCGATTATAAATCCTCTTAATACACCGTTATCTTCTATGGGCACCTGAACTTGTCTAATACTGGTTTCATTGAGCGTTTCATTAAAGTGTCCCCGGTTTTGGGCTTCAGCTCTAAAACGGAGCTCTTTTTCTTTTAAGTTGGGCGATTTATCCATAAACAAACCTTCCTTATCCAATATTTGGATAAATACCGGATTTACTTGTACTTCTTTATGCTCTCTTTCTTCCCATTCTTTTTTGTGGATGAAATGGATACTATCTCCTATAATTCTAATTTCAGAAGTATGTTTATTGGCTTCATAAGCTAAATCACTATCAAGATTCTGATAAACCGTCTCGCGAACCACGAAATAAATCATGCTAAAGGTTATCGCCATAATAATGGCGGTGGCAAGCATATAGTGCAGTGCAACTCTATTTCGGAAACTTAGATTCATACGTCCTTGGCTATATATCCTATCCCTCTAATAGTTTGAATATAATTTTCACTTTCTGAAAGATTTAGTTTTTTTCGAAGCGCGTTGATGTACACGTCAATAACCCCTGTGTCATATTCAAAATGAATATCCCAAACCTCTTTAATAATCTGAGTCCGATGACAAACCATACCCTTATTTTTAACTAAAAATTCTAGTAGGGCAAACTCCTTTTGCGTAAGTACAATCTCCTCTCCAGTCTTTAAAACCTGATGTTTATGAGTGTTCAAACTAATGGTACCTAAAGTAAAAATAGCCTGCTCCACGGATTTTGGTCTTAACTGTACTTTTATGCGTTCTAATAATTCCTCAAAATGAAAAGGTTTTTTAATATAGTCGTTGGCTCCGGATTGCAAACCAAATATGGTTTCATCTAAAGTGTCTTTTGCCGTTAAAAAAATAATCGGCGTTTCTTTAAATTCCTTTCGGAATTGATTACAAATATCTATTCCACTAATTCCAGGCACCATCCAGTCCAAAAGCAATAAATCATAGCCTCCCGTAAGTGCTAATTGAAGGCCATTATTACCATCTTCCGCTACATCTACAACATAGGATTCTTCTTCTAACCCCTGTTTGAGGAAATTGAAGATACCCGGCTCATCTTCTACGATTAAAATTCTCATAAAACAAAAGTTACACTTTAAATTTATAAAAGTGGTATTCCATTCTTAAGATTCGCTTAAAGTAAAAGGGTTTAAATTGTGAAGTGTTAATTTTTAAGAGAGCAAAAGGCTACCTTATTGGATATGCAGAAGCATTCAGAAGGGCCTCAGCCTGAACATTAGAAAGTAAATTGCCGGAAGTGCTATCCGAAAGAATAAAAATAACATAGGGTTTTTCAAATGTCCTTTTTGGTAGCGTATCAAATTGATAAGAATAGTATTTACATGGTCTTCCACGTCTTCGACATCCCCTTTTGGTTACAAAAA
>CAYTDS010000099.1:0-7987 GCA_964436555.1 uncultured Flavobacteriaceae bacterium
GTACAAAGAAGATGCGTTGTTCTTGTTACGGGCTTTTTTACGGCGGTTCTATTCAAGGGGCATCTATATCCCTATTATGTGCATTTAGACTCCCGAAAGCCTTTTGGTGTAGCCGGTATTTATAATATTCTGGATGATGGTTTTATTACGTTTTCCATACTTACACAACCTTCAACAAATTTTATTAAAAAGGTGCAGCATATAGAGGAGGTAATGCCATTTGTTATCCCCAAAGGATGGGAAAATCGCTGGTTAAGTAAAGGATTAATACTCAATAAAATACCTGAAATACCGGATATTCCCAAGGGTTATACCTTTGAGGCACATACTATATCAAGGAATTTTTTCAAGAAGAACCAATCTCAGGAAACAACTTTGAGGCCTTTGTTGTACAAAAATGTTCCGGAAATTGTGCGTCAGCTTTTACCATAACATGTTCACTGACTTACAAAAGGCCTAATGCGTTAATTATTAAACCGATACGGTTAAACAGGATTTTCTATTTTCGACATCTTTGTTAAATGAGAATTGGAAGACTTCCAATTCTATTATGTATAACCTTAAAAAAATAAATAATTATGTTACGTTGGACAGTTACTTTTATAATACTTGCAATAATTGCTGCCTTTTTTGGCTTCGGAGGAATAGCCGCTGGTGCTGCGGGAATAGCTAAAATACTATTCTTTATTTTTATTGTCCTTTTTGTAATTTCTTTAATTTCAGGAAGAAGAAAAGTTTAATTAAACTAAAATTGAATACTATGAAAAAGAGCTTAGTTCATTACGTGCTTACTTTGTTTACTGTGGTTTCTCTAATCGTATTTTCTTCCTGCAGAGAGCAGAAGACAGATGGGGAGAGACTGGAAGACGGTATTGAGGAAGTAGGTGAAGATATTGAAGAGGGCGTGGAAAAAGTTGGGGATGATATCGAAAGAGGCGCCAAAAAGGCAGGTGATAAAATTGAAGACGCCACAGACGATAATTAATACAAATAGATCTTTAAGGTCTATGTAAAAACGGATAAGTCTCCCCTGGATTTATCCGTTTTTCACTTAAAAACAAGGGTTCAATTTGTTAAATCTAAAGACATGGAAGAAGAATTCTCAAAACACGAAATCGACAATATTACCAAATACCAAAAATTGGGATATACTACCAATTATATATTTCGCAAAGGAAAACTTGTGGACAGTATTAGTAAAAAGTCATTTTCTCCTGAGGAGGTACATATTGTTGCAAAACACAGGTATGAGGGAATGAGCAATCCTTCGGATATGTCCATACTTTATATCATTAAAACTGATGATGGCGGAAAAGGAAATTTTTTAATGGCCTACGGACCTACTGCCGATATGGATGTGGCCGATTTTTTTAAGGCAATTCCTGAAGGCAATAATTCAAACCAAAAGGATATAAATAATAAGACCTCTTAATATCCCGTATTTACTACTGTTTTTAAAAATATACCTACATTCTAGGAGTATTCCAAAGGGTACCGTAATGGTGACTTCTTTTTTTAATGCTTCAGATCACAAAATTCTTACACTGTTATAAAAGTACAAATAATCGCTATATTTGATAGAAATTTTACCACGATACAATTCAAATTCCTTATCGAAAAAAAAGGATTCTAGGAAGATGAATTATGGTATGTTGATGCGGCTGAGTACAGAATAATCTGTAAAATAAGATTGGTATATATCCAAAGTTATATATGACTTTTAAAAAGTAATAGCGATAAACACATGAAATGAGGCTAACGTAAACTCGATGCGAACACCAATAAAGATATGCGAATGGCAATGACCAATAAAAGGCAATGAAAATCTACATATGAAAATTTATGTAACTTTTGATTATATCAAGATGTCTAGAAAAATTTTAGACGAACAGCTTAGGGGGATGAACATTAAATATGAATTTAAAGGCTTTGGAGAGGTAGAAATTTTGAATGATCTAAGCCAAAAAAAGTACAATGCTTTGAAAGAAACATTGGGTAACTATGGCGTTACTATTGTTGATGATGATAAGGATAAACAGGTACAGCGCATTAAAGATACCATTACGAATATGATTTACATAGATGAAGAGGCAAAAATGTATAAAGTTTCTACCTATCTTTCTGATAAAATGGATGTTCCGTATACCCAATTGGCTTCACTGTTTTCCGAATCAACGTATACCTCCATAGAGAATTTTGTTATCCTAAAAAAAATAGATTATGTGAAAGACCTTATCGTTAATCATAATCTAACATTGACGGAAATTGCTTATAAACTTAATTATAGTAGTGTTGCACATTTATCTGCACAATTTAAAAAAACAACCGGACTTACCCCTTCAACTTTTCAGCGAATCATAAAAAAACGCCGGGAAAAACCTAATGAATAACAATAAAACTTACCCCCAACAATGCTATTGGACAAACTAAAAATCGCTCTGGCAGACGATGATGCAGATGATCGTTTTCTTTTTGAAGAGGCAATTAAGGAAATACATATAAAAACGAATCTTTCCTTATATGTTAATGGTAAGGAATTAATGGAGTATTTAACCTCTCCAAATGTGGTGTTACCGCAACTCGTTTTCCTAGACTTAAACATGCCTGTTAAAAACGGCCTACAGTGCCTAAAGGAAATTAGAGGTAATAACGCTTTAAAAGAGTTGTCGGTTGCCATCTACAGCACCTCATGCTCTGAAAAAGATATTGAAGAAACGTTCATCAATGGAGCAAATATCTACATTAATAAGCCTAACAATTTTAATAAATTAAAGGAAGTTATAGAAAGAGTATTACAGCTTAATTGGCAATACCAAACGTCCTACTTAAACAAGGACAATTTTTTATTGAGAATTTAAAATTTTTTAGTTCCTAAATGTTTTTTAACCCTTCCAAAACATCTACTAAGCTTTCTGTAATTGCTCTCCTAATTGCAATTATTATTCTGCTGCTTATTGCAGCAATTTCTTACAGGCAGACTAGGGCATTTCAAGAATCTGCAGAACTTGTTAGTGATACCTTTAAAGTTGAGAAGGAAATTCATAAAATCTTTACCTACTTTACCTTAGTGGAGTCTGCACATCACAGATATTTTCTAGAGCGAGACGCAAAAACCATGCAAATCATAGCCAGCGATAAGGCCTTACTAGAAGAAGCAATATTACGGTTTAAGAAATTGACTGAAGATAATTTTTCTCAACAAAAAAATATTAAGGAATTATCTGTCTTAAGAGACAGTCTGTATAGTAATTACGCTGCTTTAACAGATAGTTTATTTTTAGAAAGCGCCGACACCCTAGCCGAAGCCAAATTAAATTCTGCAGGCTTCGTCATTATGGATAGTATTCAAGAGGTAAAAAACAGGATGATTTTAGAGCAAGAAAAGTTATTACAAATTAGGAACTATTCCTTGGACGCCGAAACCTCTATCTCACCATTTACCTCTTTTATTTCGGTCTTATTTTCAATTTTTGTATTTGTTATTGCCTTTGAAAAAATTAATTCAGACAGAAAACGATTGGCTAATACCGAGGCTTTTCTGCAAAACATCATTACCAGTACAAAGTACACAATAATGCATTTTGCACCTGTAAGGAATGATGCAAATAAGGTTATTGATTTTAGGCTATTATATGTTAATACAAGTATCCAGGAAATTATTGGAAAAACACCTCAAGAGCTTTTTGGTAAGCTGCTTTCTACGGCTTTTCCCTCAACCTTTAAAAGTGGAATTTTTGAAAAGATGGTAGTTTGTTTGGAAAATGGAAAAACAATAGATTATGAAACCACTTACAACTCTAATGATAAGGAAACTTCCTTTTCTGCTACAGCAACAAAATTAGGAGATGGTGTTACCATTACTACAAGGGAAAATACTGTTGAAAAGGAAGCTAAGAAAGCTTTACAGGCCTTGAACAAAAAGTTATCTGCTCAAAATCTTTTATTAAGAGAAACAGAGCTAATGGCAAAAGTAGGCACGTATCGTCGCGTAATGGGCAAGGATATCGCTACTATGTCTGATAATTTTTACCGATTGTTAGACTGTGAACCAAATGATTTTGATTGTTCTTTTGAGACTTACAGATCTTTTGTACACCCGGATGATTTAGAAGACTATAAGAAAAAAGAAAAGGAAGCATTTAACAAAAAAATATATCACCCGCATACATATAGGGTAATCACCAAGGATAAAAAAGTAAAATATTTTGAGTCCTCAGGTTATTTCATAGAAGAAGCCGGCGAAGAGTACTTGATAGGGGTTATTAAAGATGTAACGCTTTTATTTAAGAACCAGCAAAAACTAAAGGACAAAAATCTGGATCTAAAAAGGTCTAATGCCGAATTGGAATCGTTTAGTAGGGTCGCCAGCCATGATTTACAAGAGCCTTTACGGAAAATCCAAGTCTTTATTTCACTCATCTTAGATACGGAAAAACTCTCTGAAACCGGGAAGTCTTATTTTGAGAAAGTACGAAATTCGGCAAATAGAATGCAGGACCTTATCATTAATCTTTTGGACTATTCCAGATTTACAAAGACTTCAAAAAAAACAACAATTGTAGATCTAAATGAAATAATGGAAAAAGTTATAGAAGATCAGAACGTTGCCATTACTGAATGGAAGGTGAAGCTGCTTATAAAACCATTGCCTTCCATTAAGGCTTCCCCTTTTCAGATGGAGCAATTGTTTAATAATCTTTTGTCTAATGCTATAAAATACAGAAGTAAGGATCGCATCCCGCAAATAGAAATAAATTCTCAAATCATAAGTAGAAAGAAAATACCGTATTTATTTCAAAAAAAAGCCAGAAATTATTATGAAATTTCTTTTAAGGATAATGGTATAGGATTTAATCAACAAAATGCAGCTAAAGTTTTTGAACTTTTTCAAAGACTGCATCAAAATGAAGAGTATACCGGTTCGGGAATCGGCTTAAGTATTTGTAAAAGAATTGTCGAAAATCATCAAGGTTATATTTGGGTCATTAGTGAAAAAGATAGAGGATCAACATTCCTTATCTATTTTCCCGTATAGTCTCTAGTTTAAGTTTACCGCTCATTTACCCTTATTACTTACCCTTACAATTATCTATAACCAATTGGAGCCTAAACTTCAAAAGAGTAATCCGAGATTAAAAATCCGCATTATTTTAACATAAATGCAACATTTTAATCTGTAAAGTTCAGGATTATATAAAACTCTTTGAAAATTATATAATATTCCCTCATTACCTTTTAGAGAACTTTGTATACATATTAGAACTGGTATAAACCTAAAACTAATTCCAATACAAAGAATGAAGATTTTAAACTTTAAAATAATTTGGGGAAAGTCTAAAGTCAAAGTGAACAAGGCTCCTAAGCAGCTAAAATTTAAAAGTGACTGCAGCTTACCTGATAATTTTATTTTGGGGATGACTAACTCAAAAAAGAGTAATTAAAAAGAGGAATGTAGTAGAACGTTTCCACAAAAGAACATTAAGATTTTTTTCGATCTAAAAAAGCACGCTTATAACTAATTGTTAACACCTAATTATATGAAAACAATAAATTTAAAAGGAAAAACAGTAAAGGATAACTTTTTAACTTTAAAAAGTAGTTTAGGTGGTGTTTTGGAGACCAAAAACAGGGAAGAAATTATTTCAGTAGAGAATAATCTGATAACGGGTTACATTAACGGTATTTGTTATGAAAATGGCATTTCCCACATGGAATTTGATATCACTTGTAATGAAGATATTACTCTAGTATTCCACAATGAAGGTAGTGAGCTTATTCATTTTATTTACTCCTCTGAGGGTACATTGGGCCATAGCTTTACGTTCGAAGGAAAAAGGAATCAACTCAATAAATTACAGACCACCATTATAGCTAGTAAGGAGAATTCAAAAAACGCTTTTCTATTTTTAGCCGATGTACCATATAGAGTTCTTTTCATAGCTGTTAGCACCAATAGTAAAACCCAATATTCAGAGTTCGGAAATAATCTTTTTAACAGGCTTCAGACATCTCTTGCTGAACTAAAAGACAATACAGAATTTATTTATTCGGGGTCCTATAATTTAAAAATCGGCGGCAAGCTTCAGCAATTAAGTAGTATTACTCAAGAGGGCATGGTACGGAGTCTTTTAATGGAAGGTGTCATTAACACTATAATTGCACTGTTCTTAGAACAGTATGAAGAGGATAGAGAGGGTTCTGAAAATCAAACCGGTTCACTAACCATAAAAGAGATGGAAGCAATTAACGAAATGAGCACTTTTATAAAAAATTATCCGGACATACAATACACATTAAAGTATTTAAATATGAAAACAGGTATCTCCCCATCAAAATTGCAAGAGGGATTTAAACTGTTGCATAACAGAACCGTTACCGACTATATACGCAACATTAGAATTGAGGCTGCAGAGAACTTAATTAAAACAACAGAAATGAATATTTCAGAAATAGTTTATAGTATTGGGCTTACCAGCAGGAGTTATTTTTCTAAGATTTTCAAAGAAAAATATAATTGCAGTCCAAAATATTACCAAGAGCATCAAAATGCGTTAGCTGTTACAGCATAATATATAATAGTACACAATTATTAAAAACCAGTCTTTTAAGGCTGGTTTTTTATTTTTCAGTTAACGGCAATACAAATTCCTTTCTATAAATACGCACAAGCACAAAAAATAGGCTAAGAAGCAATGGACCAAAAATAAGGCCAATAAAACCAAAGAGAGGCACACCTATTATCACTCCAATAAGCGTTATGAGCGGATGTACATCGTCTAATTTTTTGAGTATATACAAGCGTATAAGATTATCTGTTAAGCCAACCACCAAAAGGCCATACAATAATATTCCCCATGCTTGGAAGGAGTTACCTGATGAGATGGCTATTATAAATACCGGTAAAATTCCTAGAAACGCCCCGATAAAGGGCACCATTGACCCAATAGTAACTATGACAAACCAAAAAAATGGGTCCGGAATACGAAACAGTAAAAAACCTATTAGAGCTACAATTCCTTGGGCCAAAGCCACCAAGGGAATTCCTAAAGCATTAGAGTACACTATAGTTATACTTTCTTCCCCTAAATATTTTATGTTATCATCTTTCATCGGGGTGGTACTGTAGAGAAATTTCTTAAATGCAGTACGCTTTGTAAGCATAAAATAAAGTAAAAAGTACATGATTCCCAACGCAATGAAAGTGTTAAAAGTTCCCCCGACAAGATTTTGCAAATTTTCAGATAACCATGTTGAAATAGCGGAGACATCAATCTCTGAAGTAAAATCATACCCAAATCTATCTTCAAGAATAAGCAATTGATTTTTTACAGCCCGAACCACTTCTTCAGAATTCTCTACTGCCTTTCCAATTTTATTTCCCAAAAGTAAGATTGTACCTCCAACCGGCATTAGGATAACAATGGCAGATATAACAAGCAAAACAGCTGCGGCTATACTTGGAGGCCACTTTCTTTTTTCCAATTTTTCCATCCATTTTCTCAATAATACATAAAGCGTAATAGCTCCCAAAATGCCAGTGAGATAGGGAAGCATTTGCCAAAAAATTAAGCCACCGGTTAACAAGATTAAAAACAGAACGCTGAGCTGACGTATAACAGCTGGTTTAATTATTTCCATAGAAGATAACTATTTCAATTTTTTTGATTTTTATCTACTCAATGAATTTAGCAAAATCTGATGGATTCTTAATCAGTAAATACACTTCTCCATTAATGACAATAGGGTATTGAACTACTTCCGGGTGCATTTGAATTATTTTTATCCAATCCTCATCATTAAAATCTACTGTTTCGGTTCCATAATGCTTGACAAAATCAGGATGTTCTGTTTCTACCAAATCACCTACCTTTAGATTCAATTTCTCTGCCAATTGCAACCATTGTGTACCGGTTACTTTAGTCTTGGAAATATCAATTGCCAAAATCTTCTTTTTGGAAACACTTACATAGGCAAAAGTCTGCTTACC